>WJLZ01000054.1 GCA_014728215.1 Chitinivibrionales bacterium | reverse complement strand
GTATAACCAAAATCGGAAAAAAGGGAAAATTTATTGCCGATTCGTTTTACGCTCAGCTGAACATCCTGATACGCATTCAGCTTTGATACGGTTGTATCAATACGGTTCTCTCGTCCGTAGAGCGAGTTACCCCAGGAAAAATCAAGCTCGGCAGCAAAGGTACAGGACCATATAATTATTGGTAATACAATTTTTATGGTATAATTGGTCATGCTCGTATTATTCCGTTGGTATGTTCTGTTTTTCATTTCGAGTTTCCAATAACATGGACCGCACAGGCGATACAGGGATCAAAAGATCTCACGATCCTCGCCGGTTCGATCGGGTTGTCGGGATCGGCAACCGGAGTGCCGATAAGCGATTGCTCCATCGGACCGGCAATCCCGTTGTCGTCACGGGGAGCGCCGTTCCATGTTGTCGGCACAACGCACTGGTAATTATCGATTGTGCCGTTTTTAATTGCAATCCAGTGTCCCAGCGCACCACGGGGGGCTTCACCCAACCCCATGCCTTCACTCTCCTGTGGTATTTCATAGGTAGACCGGGCCATGGCACCGATTTGGATTTCATCCAGCCACTGATAAGCTTTTGTGCAAAGAATTTTACATTCCAGAGCCCGTGATGCATGCCTTCCCAGTGAGGAAAAAAGCGCATCAACTCCGAGTCCGGTCGATTGCAGCAATGAATCGATCTCGTTTTTAATGACCGGATTTCCTGAGGTGTAACCCACAACCATTCGGGCAAGGGGACCGACTTCCAGAGGTTTCCCACCGTATCGTGGGGATTTCATCCAGGAATAAGCGCCTTCCTTCTCCGGTTGCGGATCTGTAGCGCCCTTTGAAGGGTGTAAACCGGTTGACGATTTATACCGGGAGTGTTTAACATGCTCTGCAATCAGAGAGGCGTCAAAGGATTCCCCGGTTTCTCCGGCATAAATCCCTTGAGGAAACAAAAAGGACCCGTCTTGTTCATCAAATTCTCCATAGGTAAGAAAATCGGTAAATTTACCATAGGAAAAATAATCCGAATAGGCATTTGCCACCGCGAGGACATCGGGAATATAGGCGTTTTTAACAAAATCTTCTATTTCCGAAATAAGCGCTCGATACTCTTTAACCTGCTCTGTCGACGGGACCTGAGCAAGGCCGCCGGGGACAAAGGAAATGGCATGTGGTACCCGTCCGCCGAACATGGCAACCATTTTATGGGTTTTCATGCGGATTTCGAGTGCTTTGAGATAATGAGTAATTGCGGCGATATTGAGATCGAGATCCTGGATGTAAAACTCTTTACCCTCATACCGGGGCAAAAAGGGTGCAGCGGCCGTGATCGCATCTTTTCTGCCCTTCTTGGCCTCCAGCTCAGACTGGACCCATTGCTTCACATAATTGATTTTTTCATCATTGCCCGAGTATTTCAGTACGGCGGTGATATCGACATAGTCGGGCGCGGCAAGATGATAAAAGTGAAGGATATGCGACTGAAGATAGTTGGCGCAGAGGGCCAGATTACGCAGAAGTCTGCCGTTTGAATTGGTCGTGATTCCCAGCGCCGAATCGACGGCACGGGTGGAGACAATCCCGTGAGATATGGGGCAAACACCACAGATCCGCTGGGTAATCTGAATCGCATCCGCGGGATTTCTGCCCCGGAGGATCATTTCGAATCCACGAAACATGTCGCCCCGTACGTGGGCCGCAGCTACCTTGCCACCCTCAACTTCCAATTCTACTGAAAGGTGGCCCTCAATGCGGGTAATCGGATCTATTAATACTTTTTTCATAATCGGAGTTGGAGTAAAGTACTGGAGTAATGGGAAGAAACCATGCCCTCGCTTTCGGGCCTGCCCGGAACTCCACTATTCCATTACTTCATCACTTTTCTATCCTTTCTTGTGTTCATACAATCCCCGTTTCCCGGTGTCCGGGAATGCCGGTTCGGTACATCCAATACACCCGGAGCCCGATCCGGTGCAGGAATTGACACCGCCAAGCCATTTCCTTTTGGGGATATCGCAGTTTGTATCTATTCCAAGACAGCCAAGTTTATATAAACAGCCTTCATCGCCCCATTTTTCTGCAAATACTTCCTGCTTGTAGTATTGAAGGCGTTCGCAATTATCATGAACCGTGTCTTTGAAATAGAGCAGTGGACGGCCGTATTCATCCAGTCTGGGCCTTCGTTTCAGAACAACCTGTACCAGCGTACCAACCATCCAGTCGGGATGGGGAGGGCAGCCCGGAACATTGATGACGGTTTTTTGAGGAAGTATTTCTGCGACTGATTGCGCTCCGGTCGGATTTCCCCCGGTTGCGCGCAATTCGGCTGCAGGTATACCGCCATAGGTAGCGCAGGTTCCAACAGCTACCACCGCTCTGGCCCGGGACCCAAGCTCTTCTACCCATTCCCGTATTCCTTTATGATGACCGTCGATTTCACCAAGAGTACAGTAAAGATCGGACTTTGAAGGAATAGACCCTTCAACAACCAGAATATAGTCGTCGCGTTTATTCTCCACAGCCTGCCTGATAATATTAATAGCTGTATCACCTGTTGCAAAACTGATTGTCTGGTGAAAATTCAAACTGATATGGGCTGTAATGACACTGGCAATATCAGGGTCGATACTATTGAGAAGCGAAACAGAGCAGCCGGAGCAGGATTGTCCTTGAAGCCATATCACCGGTGTCTGCTTTCCCGCCTTATATAATGCCTTTTTACATCCTTGCAAAAGCACATTGGGGAAAGCAAGCGCAGCGCCAAAGCCTCCCATGAGATGAATAAATTCTCGACGTTTCAGGAATCTCCGTCCTTTCACAAACAGAAATCTGGGTTTATTTGTATTTGCTCATGCTATCACGATTGCATAAACAAGTCAAAAATATAATTATCTACACCAGCCAACCTCAATGCTAATTCGGCAGCTTTTGGAATAGCCTTGCGCACTGAGGGGGATAATGATAAAGAACATGTCGTTATATTTTTTACACTTACGGCAACTATGTCCAGTAGGGGAGTGAATCCTATCATCGTAAGCGTCGTAATGATTTCTTTTATGCCTGCCTGATGTAGTGAAATATCTGTACTGCCCGATGATATCGCATCTACCGATAGGTGCTGTACTGTTCCCGGAGAGGCGGAAGAAAGCATGGCATCGATAAGTATAACTCTTTTTTTGCCCTCGAACAAAGGAAGAAGGTCGAATCCGGCTGTTCCGCCATCTTCAATTTCAATATGATCGGGCAGCGGTGCCGATCTGTTCTTGATATAGTTAACAGCATGTACCCCCACACCATCATCCGATTGTAAAAGATTGCCGATTCCCAGGATAAGAATTTTCTCCATTCAGCTCCTTTCGAAGAACTGGCAGCTTTTCGCCTTTTCCTCCGCCAAATCCTCCAATAAATTAAAATAATATAACGGAATTCAAAAAAAAGGATTAAAATCCAGGTAGGCATTAAAGATTTATGTTAACATAAAAAAAAAAAGAGTTCAATTGTTAATGAAACCGAAAGAAATCACTCATATAGATGGTATATTATAATTTAACAAGCCAAAGATGCTATATTTATAAAAGGAGGCGTATATATGAGGAGAAATCAAACGATGAGTGCAACTATTTCATTTGTCGTGTTTTTCTGGGTCTTTTGTCCCGGCTTTGCACAAACAAGTGTCGTTGTCGATTATGCACCGAATGCAGGTGATCTCAAGCATTTCTGGAATGAGACCGGCATTTTATATACCGCACGATTTTATGAACCGAGATTGCGTCAACAACTCGATTTTATGGGTGCAATACCTCATGATAGATATTATGTCCGTCCGCTCTGGCTTTTAGACCTTGTTGAAGGTGATATCAACAGCGATAATCCATCTTATGATTTCACGAAACTGGATAGTGTCCTCAATCCTATTGTCCATAATGATTTGGGCGTTACGTTCCCCCTTATGGGCCCTAAAGACAATGTATGGAATTATGATATTTTCGCCACCGATGAAGGGGAGCGTACCAGGTATAAGCAGTTCATAACGGATGTTGCTTCCCATGTAATTGAAAAATACGGGGCTGAGGAAGTTCGGACCTGGATGTTTGAGACCAATAATGAGCCGGATGTTTCGGCTTTCGGCATGTCGACTATTGGTGCTGAAGATTTTTATGCCTATTACGATGCCTGTTCCGAAGGGTTGAAAGCCGCGGATACCGAATTGAAATTCGGGGGGGCCGCCATTGCGCGAGGTATCAGCTCTTTCAACCGGTTCAATATTTATGACCATTGCGCCAATGGAACGAATATTTTCACCGGGGAACAGGGGGTCCGACTCGATCATATTACCTATCATAAAAAAGAGTCTCCTACCGAACAGGTCAATCAGGAAATCGAATTTATCGATTGGATCCATACAAATTACCCTTCCCTTGTTGATATTCCAATTATTAATAATGAAGGAGATGCACAAGGGGGGTGGGCAAATTATTATGGGTGGCGTGCCAAACCGAACATGGCGTCCTTTACCGCGAATTCTGTTAATCAGCACATTGTCCGTATTATCGACAGTATGGGAGTTAATTACGGCGGACTTGCCCGTGATAATATTCATCTGGGCGAATTCGGTCAGCGGGTGCTTATGGTACCCTTCGGCAGCGCAACCCGATTCAGCCTGGTGAAACTTCCTTCATACACTATCCTTGTCGCCATGGCGTTGCTGGGAAAAAAACGTATTACGGTCACTGAGGCGCCACCGGTTACCGATAATATCGGTGTGATAGCAACCAGAACGGCGCAGGATGATATCGCGCTTCTTCTCTATCACGACAGCGTAAAAACTCCGGAACAGGGACCGGTCCATGAAATATCGGTGACGATCAACAATATTCCCTTTTCATCGGCCATGTATACCCATTACCGTATCGATGAGACCCACAGCAATCCGTACAACTATGTGGACCCCAATGACGGCGATAATATGGATGCGCAGCGTCTTGCGGATATGCGGCTTCATGATGAACTGGAATATCTTGAAGAGCCGGTTCAGGTGGATATCGGCGGCGGTACGTTTACGAAAAATATCGATTTGCCTTATAACACCGTCAGTCTTCTTGTAGTGACACAACAACCCGATTCACCACCCGCCGCGGTCGGTAACGTCAATGTCAAGCAGTACGGGGGGATGTATCAGACACGGGAGTTCCTTGTTGAGTGGGATGAAGTGCCGTCAAAGAATATCAAAACCTACGAAATTCTTTATTCCGCCACAGAGGATGGCCAGTATTCCCGGGTTAATGAACAGGATGTCGTTTCCGCGGCCTATCTCCATTCCGGACCGGCCACAAAGGGCTATTATCGGGTTCGGGCGGTCGATTACTGGGGACAAACCGGACCGGCGACAGCTGAAACTGGAGTTTTGTCAAATTGGCGAGTAAAATCCACACCAGAGATATATGCCGGTAATACAATATTTTATGATGGAAAATCTGTTCGGTTAGTTAGAAAACAAACTGTTCCCGTGCATATAAGTCTCTATAATGCTCAAGGAAAAAAAATGTTCTCGATTACGGATAATGATAAGGCACGTATGACAATCGGTACGGGCGGATTAACTCCAGGAATTTATACGCTGAAAATTTCCGGCGCCGAATTCAATTCTGTCGGTTCATACAAGGTTTTTGTTTACTGATTACCGGTCGAAAAGGTGGAGGGAAATATGGGAAATTTTACAATAATGAAAAAAAACCTTTGGGGCCTCATTTCTCCAGCAATTGCGCTATTTATTGTAAGTGCCGTCGGTGCTCTTTATGCACAGGTCCGGATTCAATGGGTTTATCCCGGTGTCCAGGATGTCCCCATGCAGGCGACGTCCCCTTGTACAGTTGAGTTTGATACCGAAATATCGGGGCTGACCGACAGTGATACCATGTATTACTATTTTATTTTCAGAATGATCGATCCCGACTGGAATGAAATTGTCAGTGAAGCTGTTGTTACCGAAATGCCCTATGAGACTACTTTCGTGAATCCCTATAGCGAACCGGTTGAAATCTGGTATGAACTCTACGGCAAGGTTAATGATGAGGGGAACCAAATTTTTCCGGTTGGAGAACCTAATCCCTCGGCCTGGTTTGTTACTCTCGCCCCCTCATCAAACAGCATCAAAAAGGGAACACTCCGATTCGGACATGCGATTCCTGCGAACAGCTCCCGGGCCGTCTTTACCCTCGATGGCCGAAAAGTAACATCGTCTCAATCGCTCCCGGGCAGGAATGCTTTCCCGGTTCCTGCATGCCTGCACATCATACGAAATAGAAATATCGGGGGATTAAAAAGACTGAGGTTTCAGGATAGGCCCTGAGTCTGTAGCCGAGACGTTCGTTCTCCAGCCCTCTTTGAAGCGCTTCCATGTCGGTTTTTGGCGAACAGCTCCTTGTATCGCTCTTTTCTGTTTGTACATGCTCGGTGCATTAAGTGTATTTTCAAATCTTTTGAAACAGAACATACACTAGCATATTATTATTACATGAGCAATATATTTCACCGGTGCCGTATACGTAGTCGGAGGCTGCTTGCTGTTTCTTTTCTTGCCGTGCTTTCTCTCTGCAGCAACGACCCTTCTTCGCCCCGGAACCGTGCTCCACAAATATTAACAAACACTATCGACTCGTTAATGCTCCCCGAAACATGCCGGGTCGGAATTGTTGTAACAGATACACTCCACATTTATGAACCGGACGGTGATTCACCAATTATTGAATATTTTACCATTTCTCCCTGTGTACGAATTACCGACAGTGTCATTCACGTTTCTCCAATCGAAAAAGATACCGGATTGCATCAGGTTGTATTTACCGTACGCGACAGTCGCGGTCTCAGTGACCTTGCCGAATGGACTTTTGCCGTTCTTGATACTAATCACCCTCCGGTCTTTCTTACCGATTCCGGCGACATGAAATCCTTTGTCTTTGTCGGTCGGCACTACCGGGATACACTTGCTGTTTATGACAAGGACCGGGATGACACGCTTAATCTCGACCTGGTGGTCATGCCCGACAGTTTTACGGCGGTGGATTCTTTTGTGAACTGGTTTCCCCATGAAAAAGATACCGGGTTCCATGAAATCTTTATGGTCGTTGCAGACCCCTCTGGTAAAAGCGACACTCTTCAATGGACTGTTACTGTACAGGATACCAACCACTGGGCGTATATTCTCTATGATTCTGTTTCCCTGCACGATTCGATCAGTGTCGGTTCCCTGTATTCGGATACCATCCGTGCCCGGGACAGCGACGGCGACAAACTCTACTACGCACTTGTTGATTCCGTTCCTTCGGTGCAGCTTGTTGATTCGGTATATTCATGGATGCCTTCAGTTGAAGACACGGGGACGCACAGGATAACCGTTACGGTTACCGACAGCGGGGCGCCGGCCGATACCCTTTCGTGGAACGTAACCGTGTGCGATACAAATCATCCCCCGGTAATACTGTCGCCTGTCGAGGGGCTCCCCGATACGGTTTACGCGGCTATGGAAATGCGTGATACAATTCGTGTTACTGATTCCGACGGTGATTCTTTAGCGTTCTTTTTTGGCGACAGTTCAGACGGAATGGTCCTTCTGGATTCGCTGTTTTCATGGATTCCCGATTCGGCCGATACCGGTATTCACTCTGTAACTGTTTCCGTTGCCGATCCTTTTGGTGGCGTGGATACGCTGTCGTGGTCTCTTTGCGTGAAGTTGTTCAATAATGCCCCTCGATTTATTACCTCTTCAGAGCAAATGACGGCACTGATTCATCATACGACGCTCTATGAGAGGCCTGTAACTGTTAATGATAGCGATAAGGATCTCTGTGAATTATTCTTTATCGACAGTGTGGCCGGGATGACCCTTACCGATTCACTGATCACCTGGGATCCATCGGACAGTGATACGGGGTCTCATTTTATTGTCCTGGGCCTATCAGACAGTCGTGGGGGGAGCGATACTCTGAGGTGGGAAATCTATGTTTACACCGGAACCGCTCTACATCCTTTACCCATAAAGACGATGGATGGCTTGGGGATCCCTCGAGTTTGCCGGAGGGGTATTTTGTCTTTTCAAATGTTGATGTTCCCGGTGTCTACAAGTCGCATTACCACCCCTATAAGCCCTGGCTGGTGGCGCATACCGACGATGCCAGGGCGAGTTGTCTCTGCATATCTGAAAACGGCAAGTGGATTCTCTATCTCGATGAATTGACCCAGACTCCCTGGTTGATTACCCACAACGGGTTGCATAAAACCGAAGTTCCAGTTGATAAATTAAATACCAATTACCCCAGGGTCGTGGGTTTTGTGAGGAATAGTCCTTATGGTGAAGAGATATTTTATCTTTACAATTCGCAGGTGATGAAGGCGATACGGGTATATTTTGAAGAAGATACCGTGTTTTTCGGCGCACACCGCACGCTGGTCGATTTCACCGGCTCATCGCCCCGCTGGGAATTGGCCGCCGCGTCATGGGCTAATTTCGGTGTTGCCGGGGATCAGGTTTTCGGAAGAATGGATAACTGGGTAACCGGCTCTCGCTGTGCCCGGTCGGAGTATATTACAATTCCTGATAACGGTATCGGCATGGCTACTGTTGATGATATCTATACTTGGAAAGATGACACATACCGCCGTGTTGACGGCTGCTCGCATACAATGAGCCATGACGGCTCCTTATGTGCATCAGTGCCTTCATTTATTACTGATATCAGTAAGTGCGTTCCTGTCGGACATGCCGGCGTTACATTAACCGAATTCCGGAGAGCAGGAGATCCACCGCTAAACTATTATAGCGAGCATTATAATCTCAATGCTGTCTCCAACAATTTTTCACCACCTCAGGTTCGCCCGGATATGGAAGCATGGGGCTGGTATTTCGGTAATAGCAACGACTATCTAATCGCGAAAAACGATAAAGAATCCCAATGGCAGGGAGTCTGGATTGTGCATTGGCAGAGCAATGAATGGATTCTGCTGACACCTCAGGATACCACGATTGATGCCCGTTCAACCGCCCTGTATTTCGGCCGGGTTCATTTCAGTGAAGACCCCCGTGATACAATCCCTTCCGATACAAGCGACAGTACATCAGATCGTTTTGATCCGGTATACAGTGTTGTCAGTCCCAATGGTGGTGAAGAATATGCTGTTGGAGAAATCTGTTCGGTAAAGGTCGGCTCCGAAAAACCGGGCAATGCCAATCTCAAGATTGCAATCGACGCCGGGAAATGTCAGTTTGCACTCCCGGGATTTACCAAATCAATTGATCCTCAAACCGATTCGATAGTTACCTTTACTGTTCCTGAATATTTTGTAAAGCATTACTACAATTCCCAGACGGGCAGTCTTGACACTCTCCACATTTCGGCGCTGTCCGATTCCTGTTTAATTATCATCGAGGATTATGATCCCGCATCGGGATACGGCGATTATTCCGATGGTTTTTTCCGTATTGTTGAATAAAGCGCAACGATCAGTCATGTTGTAAATCCTGTCCGGAGGATGGTTCCATCGATTTTACTATGGAGGGCCGATCATTTTTCAGCAGGTCAAGATAGAGCTTGACGGCTTTCTTTTTATCCCAGGCGGTGAATCGGAACATCGGATTTTTATCGGTTCGTTCCATGCTTGCGACAAGCTCTGGTTTGTTAAGATAGAGAATGATAGTTTCATCCCATATCATCGAATGCTTTGTGCCGAATTGCTTTTGCACCCTTGGATCACGATGCGTGAGTGCGATAAGCCATGCGGCGGGGGTGTTAATTTTATCGATTCTGTCATAGAGAGATTTATCAAAGGGGATAGGATTATCTCCAGATGGAGCGAAGGACCAGACTGGGATAGATGATTCGAAAACGAGTGTGGCAGCTTTTATATCGCGGAGGGTATTCCAGGCCGGATTTTTTGAGTCCGGAGCGTTTCCGAAGTATAATACCCGTGTAACATGTTTGAGGATATTCCTGTCTTTTTGTATAACTTCTGCAAGATTGGTAAGCGGGCCGAGACAAATATAGGTAACCGGCTGTTTTTCGTGATTGAGTGCACTTTCAATTATAGTCATAGCCCTCGGGGGCTTTTTCTTTGGCTGGTCGGGCGGAGGCCATTGAGTCCATCCCAGAGTATTTGATTTCTCACGCCAGGGTGGCGTATTGATCGGGCCGCCGATACCGGTTGGAATCGGCGTTATGTTCATATATCTGAAAATCCGTTGGACATTTTCATACCCGGCTTCAGGTGATGATGAACCATCTGAAGTAACCACCGCTTTTATCTGAATGTTTGGCGAACAGAAAAGCAATGCCAGCGCCCGGGCATCGTCAAGCCCCATATCAGTATCGAGAATAACCGTTGTTGGAGATTTCTGTGAAAATCCGGGAAAAATTATTATTGTACCAATGATTAGTATTTGAACTAATTTCTTGAGCATCGGTTTTGTGATTCCCCTGTTATGGTTTTAATTGGTAATTTCATGGTGGTCGAATTTTTAATGAAACTAAAAATAATGAGAAACCATACCGTGAGCAAAGGAAATGAATGTCACTTTTACATTTTATTTTGTAATCGGGACATTCCAAGGGCACCAAGGTATACCAGACCCGAAAGCTCGATAATGGTGGCGCCAACCGGAAGCTCGGGACTGTAACTGATAATAAGCCCCAAAACGATTAATATCATGCATAGCACTGATGACCAGAGCATCATTGATGACAACCGGTGAGTGAATCGCGAAACTGTGGCGGCAGGAAGAGTCAGGAGCGCAATAACAAGCACAATCCCAACGACCTGGACAAGAAGTACTGTGGTAAGAGCGGTGAGTATGTGAATAATCATGATATATAATCCTACCGGTATCCCCTTGGCAAGAGCGGCTTCTTCATTAAAACAAACCGCGAGAATACGGTTATAAAAGAGAACAACTGCGGCAATTATAATCAGGTCAAGAATTGCCATCAAAAGAACATCCTGCGATGAAACCATGAGAATGCTTCCGAAAAGATAGCTCATCAGATCCTGGCCGTAGCCGGGGGTTTTCATAATAAACGTAATACCGATCGCCATGCCGAGAGCCCAGATAATGCTCAAAATCGAATCGATCCGCTCTTTGCCGTAGACCGTGACCCATCCGATAATCAGCGCAGCAATCAATGCTGCAATTACGGCGCCGGTAAGCGGGGTAAGCCAGGAAATGTCATAGACTGTCTGAAAGAATCTGGCCACTCCCATGCCGCCGAGAATGCAGTGAGAAATCGCTCCTGCAATATAGGTAGAACGACGAACAACAATCAGGCTTCCAACGACCCCCGAAGATACCGAAGTGAGCAGGCCCGCGGCAAGGGCTAATTGAAGAAATGTATAACGCTGCAGATCCTGAAAAAAATCTATCATTCGGCCTCAGATTTCCTGTCGGTTAATTCCGCACCGTGCGGCAGAGTCTGGGTGCGAGAATGGTCGAATACATGGCAGTTCATGGCATGGTGCAATACCGCCATTGTTCCTCCATATGTCTTGGCAATGGTATCCGGATGCAATTCGTCGATAGGGTTTATTACTGCTGTCCGGTTTACACAGAGTACATGTGAAACCGTACTGATGACCGTGTTAACGTTATGAGAAACCGAGAGGATTGTCATTTTTTCTTTCAGTGATGAAAGCGTTGAATGAATCGCCTGTTCTCCTTCGATATCGATGTTAGCGGTGGGCTCATCGAGGATAAGAATTTTTGGTTCTCCGGACAGGGCCTGAGCGATCAGCGTTCGTTGCTGCTGTCCGCCGGAGAGTTCGGCAAAGGGCTTCAACTCCATGCCTTTCATGCCAACCTCTTCAAGCGCCTTTTCGGCGTGGCGTTTATCTTCTCGTGAATAGGGGCCTACCCAATGATTATGTACCCGACCCATAAGAACGATATCCATAACCGTGGCGGGAAATCGAGAGTCGTACTCCATGTGCTGCATGACATACCCTGTTTGTGCCCGTGCCTTTTGCGGTGATTTTCCAAACACCCTTATCGTTCCTCGCTCAGGTTTAATCAGTCCTAAAAGCAGCCGGAGAAGAGTCGTTTTGCCGCCGCCGTTCGGACCGACTATACCAACAAAGCTGTTGGCCTCAATGGTAAATGAAACATTATGAAGCACTTCATGGCGGCCGTAGGAGAAACAGACTTTGGTGAATTCGACAAGAGGAACGTTCATTATTTGTCAAATATTAATAAAATCAACAGATGCGATAAGGATTCGGAAAAAATAATTATTTTTTGGTAGTTAGATTTGAGTCTCCTCATATCTGCTTTCAATATACCTTATGGTAATGTAATTTCGGAGGGGACAATTCGAACGCAATGTCTTGAGCAAACAGCAGCGAAACAGGGTTCAATAAAATAAGGATTGGCATGAAATAGATCGGGAAAAATAACCATCGGTGCAAAAAACTGTATGGACTGCTGGGATAATCTTTCCTGATCTGCATTCCTGACCTCCTCTGCAATCACGTGAATACCAAAAATAATCTTGAGCGGCGCAAAGAATAATTTAGTATATTAAATTAAGGTGAATACTTAAATTTTTTCCTACCATTCAGCATAAAAAAGTAAAAGGGCTTCCACTTTGTTGCATATCTGCACATTCAGTGGCAATGCTATGTGTCTGTATTTCATAATTATATAAAAGGAGCGGGGATGCTTAAAAAGGCATTTTTTTCCAGCCTGTTTGTAGTGGCAATATCGTTTTCCGTTTTTGCCGTGAGTGGTATATGTGTGTCTACTTATCATGGGCCTCTGGGCTATGGGATCGACATGCACACCATTATCAATGACCGGTGGATCGATTCGACCTTTCTGGTGAATGTTGAAAACAGAAATGACGCCCGTTTTCCGCAGATCAATTCCTATGGTACCCATGTAGCATTTTTTAAGAATGAGAGTGACGGCTGGTATGTTTGCGTGATGCGGCTTGGAGGGGTGAATAAAACGATAAAAAAGTTGACAAAAGTTCCCACCGGTGATGTTGGTGACGGGCGGATATGGAGTATGATTCTGGAATGGCCCCGGGGAGAGCATGTGTATTATACGACGAGTAAGAGCAATGAAGAGCTTTACCGTGTGCATGTTCAAACCGGTGACGCCGAAAAAGTGGTCGAATTCAGCAGCTCGGGGAACCAGATACAATTGTCCGGCAATGTAAAACTCGCCAACACCAGTCTCTGTTCAGGGGACTGGAGTATTATTCAGCTTCCCGAACTCGGCGGCGGTGTGCAGAATGTTACCTGTGGTAATACGATATTTGAGAATGGGAGTGGTTGCGGGTTGGGAATATCGCCTTCGGGGGTTCACACCATTCACAATAATAACGGTTTTCACAGCAGGGTCGCTGTCGGTAAAATCGACACGGTGACCTGGACATGGCAGCAGGACCGAAGTGTCGGGGAGGACGGTAATATCGATCATATCATGTGGAACTCCTGGTCGGTGGATACGCTTCTGAAAAACCAGGTGTATGACGACAAGAATCATGTGTATCGTGACGGCATTTATCAGACAATCGGCGGCGGCAACCTGACAATCGGCGGCTGGTCGACAAATTCGGATTATTGGGCGCTTATGTATTGTGGTTGGTCTCCCCAGGGTAGAGATTTCGAGGATGGCTCCAATATTATCGCCATGAACTGGCAAAAGGAAAAAACATTGAACCTGACCAGGCATCCGTGCAAGTACGATACAATTAATAATCCGGAGGGCTATGCTGAGAAAGCCTGGAATGGTGATTTCTGGATCAGCGCGCCGGTTGAAGATATTGCGCCGGGATATATCGATGATTATAATAATCGTGATAGTTATGAAATCGACGGTACCGATATCGAGGTGGCTTCCCTCTTCGATCGTTTCGACCCTGCGAATGATCAGGCCGGCTTAAGAGGCGCGGTTGTCCAAAAATCCAACAGGGGACTCAAAATACAATTGCCGCAAAAGGGAAAATATCTGGTTGAAATATTTGATGCCCGGGGAAGGATGGAGAGGCGGATCCACTGTGAGAGCACTACAATTATTCCATTGAAATCCCTCAAACCGGGAGTGAAACTGGTTAATATTTCAAATGGTACTGCTGTTGTGTGGACTGAGTCGATCACCAGATATTAGAAGCCGTCTCACCAATGTTCCCCTCGGCTGATCAGACTGGACGAGCCCATCTGCTTTGTTGCTTAATCGTTGCATAGGCCCGGTATGCGCCTGTCTCGTGCCTCACTTATGGCCTTGTCGCGTACCGATATCCCGGGTTCGTATCTATAAGACGGCTTCCGGCATTCGCTATAAGCCGGTTTGGTGGAGGGCATTAAAACCCGGGCGAAGCTGTTGGAGATTTGCTTTTTTTAATTTACTCCTCAAAAAAACTGATAGGCAAATTCAGTCTTGGCGCGAGGAACCGTCGGTGCATATTCTGCTTAAAATGATTGCCAAAGTTAATTGGTTCGGATTTAAAATGCAATCATTACAAAAAAATGATAGTTAAATTTTGGAAATTTGATATATTATAGATTAGGCGTAGGGCAGAAAGAAAAAACTTATTATTAGATACAACGCAGCGTTGTGAAATGGGAGCAAAATATGTTTTTAGATGGTGTCTTAATGGCGGTTTATTCGCTTAAATCAGGGGTTGTACGAGGTTATTCAAAATTTTCATTCCAGGCATTATTAATTATATCGACGGTTATACTCGCCGGCTTTGTTCGGCCGATCCAGGCACAGGATCCCGACTCTGTTGTAGATACCTCCTGGTTTCAGGTGATTATCCGGGATTTTAACTCTGAAGACCATCCGGATTTTGAGACTTTTCAGGGAAGCGATGCCAGAACGGGGGCAGTCGCCACCAGTATCGATACTACTGATGACACCTCATCAATCGCCGGTGATGAACGGGGGCCCCGGTTATTGGCCTCCGCTGTTGGAACAAAATGGTCGGGAGAAGATAATTTCGAGCAATGGTATAACGATGTTTCGGGGGTAAACCGGAAATTTGCGATCGAACTGCCTTTTCTGGTTCATGCAAACGGCCTGGTCACCTATATCGATTCAAATTTTTTTCCTCTCAATAGCGGGGAGCCCTATGTTTCCCTGAATGATCCGGCGTTGGAGCCCTTTGATGATTACTATGATGGAAACAACTTTTCCTTTACCACCGAATTCCATGCTACGTTCACCTACCTGCAGGACAAGGACCAGGTTTTTTCTTTTACCGGTGATGATGATGTCTGGGTGTTTATCAACGACTCCCTGGTTATCGATTTGGGAGGTGTCCATCCTCCACGAAGTGCATCGGTGCGATTGAATGATTTGCCCGACGGTTTTCTGGAAGACGGGAAGACCTATACCTTCGATTTTTTTCATGCCGAGCGGCATACGGTTGAGTCGAATGTGAGAATTACCACCAGTATCAAGCTGAATATCCGAAAAAAGACCAAAATAGTCAAAGCGAAAATCCGTGATTTCAAAGAAAAAAATACGATCGATACTGCGGGGATGCATCCTGATTTTAATTATTACAGCTGCGGCCCGACTTACGGCATGGTCCAGAATACCATCTTTGAAGGAGTTCAGAATTCCCCGTTCCCCGGAGATCACCGGCAGGTTGTTCTCAAGAGCGGGGCCGGCTGTGCCACCACCACTTCCAATTTCGGACAGTGGTACAACGATGTTGCCGGTGTCAATCGGCCCTTTTATATCGATATCCAGTTCGATGAAATCGACGGTGAACCGGGGGTATATGGTATATCGTTTCCCCAGTTTTTCCCTATCGACAACGACTCCAACTGGACACCCGCCTATCCCGGGGGACCCGACCCCTACGGGCACCTTCAAACCGACCATCCCGATCACAACTACGGATTTACTACAGAAATTCACACCCAGGTTACTTACAACGAAGGTACCGGGCAGTTTTTTATCTTCAGAGGGGACGATGATGTCTGGGCTTTTGTTAACGACAGTCTGGTCATGGATCTGGGCGGGGTTCATTCGGCAATCTCCGACAGCATCCGGCTCGACAGCCTTCCCGACGGCTTTCTGGTGGACGGGGTCGTCTATCCCTTTGATTTCTACCATGCGGAGCGGTATATCCCCGATTCACGGGTCACAATTAAAACCAACTTTCAGCTGGATACCTATGTGTTTGAGGGTATTGAAACACTGGTCCAGTTTTCCAATTTTCAAGATTTCACCGACGCCGATACAATCGAGGCGTATGTAAAGGCAAGTAACACGTTCTATATTCAGGTATATGATGACTCCAAAACTAAAGGAGTCGATACCACCGAAATCGAACTCATCGGCCCCGATGGAGAACGGGAAACCGTTCAGCTTATTGAAGCCGGTACCGGTACCTACCGCGGCTCGATCGATTTCGGCGATCCCGGCGCGAGAGTGTCGAATAACGATGTTTTTGATGTGGGTATCGATGATGATATTTCATTCTCTTTCCTCGGTATCGGACAGGAAGACCAGGGACCGATTACCGGGACGGTAACCCTCACGGCCTTCGATTCGGAAATAGCTTTCGGCAACAGTAGCTCTTATTCGGACCTTGCTTCTTTATCAGAGTTCAGAAAACGCTCCGATTCGTTGTTTATCCAGATCACCGACGATTCAAAAACATCGGGGGAGGATGAAGTTACCATAGAATTGGCAGGTCCCGACGGCGAAAGCGAAACGGTAACCCTGACCGAATCATCGCCAACCGTCTACCGCGGCGTAATCGCCTTCGGCCAATCTACAGACCGGACAAGTGGAAATGATATTCTCAACGTCGCTGTAGGCGATGAATTATCATATACCTATAACGGCATTAACGAAGATCAGAAAACCGGATCGACCACTCTTGAAGGCCAGGCGGCAAAGGTCGAGTTTTTCAATACCGGAAATTACTCCAATGAAATTATCGGTGGGTCTTACGGACGGTATAACGACACCCTCTATATTCAGGTGACCGACGATTCCAAAACTCCCGATACCGATGAGATTACGATTACCATTGAAGGTCCGTCGGGTGAGCGGGAAACGATCACCCTTACCGAGACCGAACCGGGAATCTACCGGGGCTCCATTCCCTTTGCACCAACAGATTCGAGAACCGCAGACAACGACGCCCTGGAAATTGATATTGGTGAAACCTACACCTATACCTACAACGGAATCGGAGAACCCGATCCCACAACAAGCACCACCGTTCTTTCTGGTGCACTGGGACAGGTCTACTATGCCAATACCGATGATTACAGTGATCAGGCAAAATTGACCGATTTCTATAAAACCGGCGATCTACTCTATATCCGGGTGTATGACGACGATAAGACCGCCGGTATCGATACCGTCACGATAAAACTCATGACGATGGGCAGTGAAGAGGAAGTAGTTACATTGATAGAAACATCGGCCGGGGTGTATGACGGTTCGATTGCATGGGGAAACGCTTCCGACAAGGTTGCCCATAACGGAGGATACGATATTACGATTGACGAGCAGTTTCAATACAAATATGACCCGATCGGGGAGCCGGCCGGTGATATTGAATTCGGCCGGCTGAAAGGGGTGGAAACTCCGGTAATGCGTGGACTTCAGAGGGGAATGATCATGAAATTTCAGGCTCTTACCACAGCCGGGGGGTCATTTTTTACCCTTCCCGAAAAGGGCATTCTGACCTTGTATTCTCTTGATGGCAGGGTAATCACCAGAAACCTGTTGCAGAAAAACAGTATATTTGCCGTACCTTCGGAAATTGCTGGCAAGATGGTGCTCTATACCTGGCAAACAAAGTCGATAGTAAAACAAGGGAGGATGCTGGTTGTAAAGTGACGTATCCTTTCAAACGGTAATAATAAAACCCTGTTATTCCATAGTGGCGTCTTTCGCCGGAGAGCGAAAGAGGGCAAGGGTAATAAGAAATACGATCAGGGAAACGGCGACGCCGAATACCGAAGTGTCGATTATCTCCATGAAGGTAAGGACATTCTCCGGCAACGGCAATTCAACTCCCTTACCGTTGAGCATCAGAATCCCCTTATACGCCAGCGCTGCGATAGTCGCCGTTATCATGGTGACCTTGATATGTCTGGAGTACCGGATCGAACGATTTTTAGTCAAAGCGCCCACGCAGACCGGGACGATTATTGCCGGGGCCCAAACATGATAGGTAAAAAGCAGCAGTTGAATAATATCGGACCACAGCATGGCAATAATGATTGCTGAAACGCCAAGGCAGATCGTGCAGAAACGGGCGGTTTTCAGAAGTGAACGCTTTTGGGTATCTTTCCATTTTAATTGATGTTCGAAGAGGTCTTTCACGAATATTGCCGTCGAAGAATTCAGAGCCGAATCGGCTGAAGACATGACTGCCATGAGAAGGGCGCCGATGATCAGGCCTGCAACCGCAGGGTTGTTCAGTTGTCTGATAACCATGGGAAGCGCCTGCTGGGGTTCGATATCGGGAAAGTGGAGACGGGCATAGAGAGCGATGACAAAAAGAATAACCGGAAAGGTAAGGGCAAGGAAAAAGCCGACGCCTGCAATGCCGATCCGCGTCTCCTTGATATTCTTCCCGACACAGTATCGCGTTGCATAGCCGGGAGCGAATGTTTCTCCCAGTAGGAAAGCAAGAAAGGTCGTTATCAGGAATACCCATCCCTTGCCGCCGTGGGGATAAAAGAATTTCATACTTACTTCCTCATTCATGGTTACATTTAATTCGATAATGTCGGGAAAGCAGAAGAAGAGAGTGATAACGAATCCAATAAAGAGTATGACAAATTGATAGACATCGGTATGGATAACGGCTTTGAGGCCCCCGGCGGTACTATACACGACAACCATCATGCCCCCGATAAGGATTGCCGACTTAAGGACCATCGTTGCATTGGCGAAATCGGGGAGTATGGCGGCGAGTACACTGCCGAAGGCGGCCATTTGGGCGGCCACAATAAATACCGAGAACAGAAGAGAGAGAATCATCACCAGGAAGCGGGGGCCTTCACCAAATCGCTTACCGAAAAAACCGGCGACCGTATAGAGTTTGGCTTCCCGAAACTGCGGTGCAACAACAAGGCCGGAGAATATAAAATGGAGATACCATCCCATTGAAACCAGGACCATAAGGATTCCCCATTCATAGGTCCTGGCGATCGCTCCAATCGATGCTCCTCCACCGATAACCGTTGCTCCCATGGTGCAAAACAGAAAAAACCAGGGAACAGTCCGTCCGGCAACAAGGAAATCATCAGTCGTATCAATTTCCCGGTGTTTTGAAACACCTTTGAAAAAGATAAAGAGCATATAGGCGGCAACAATGACCCATATTATCATTGTTTCAGTCATGCTGTCTTCCCCTTTTCGTAATTGATTAAAATTTTCGGCTCCTTTGGAGAATATTATCAGGCGGCATTGAGTCTGATGGGCGACTATCCGACTGCATTTTATCCGATCTGCTCAATATTCCAGTGATTCGCAAAATTTTTAAACGCACCGGTAAAATCGAGCACTGCCATTTGTGCGGGAGTTCCACGAAGACTGTCTATTTTGCTGCAGTCAACGTACCACGATGGAACATCTCCCCATAGCTCCGAAACCCATTGTTTGAACTGATCGCTGCCGTACCATCGGGAATTGTAGTCTTGATATGTTTTAATTATTCCGGTTTCCAGAGTTTCTTTTGTGGAATCCGGATCCCGGTACAGAGTGAATCCGGTTTCCAGTTTTTTATGATCCTTATCGAATACATCAACAACAATTGTATCGCTTGTGTCAAAAGCTCTTTTGTAGTAATGAGAAATCAAATGATAGTCCCGGCTGGAATATGTATCGGGCTTCAGCCAGACCGGCTGCCCGCAAACATCGAGGGTAGATTCGTAATTTCCCAGACCGAAATCTTTGAGCGCCTCCTTTTTATAGCCACTGATTATCGCCATTCCCTTTTTCTTTTCAACATATCGCCGCATGGTTTCAAAAAGGAGTTGTGCACCCTCGGGACCCTGCATTACCCCGACCGAGTTGCAGACACTTACCGCAACAGGAGTGTTTTCACCTTCATAGGAAGGAACTTCAAATGCTGATCCTACATCATAGGACAACGATTTTGGAATAAGATGGGACAGCCCCTGTTTTGCTGCTTTCTGCCGGGCGAGGATAATCATTTCTTCGGAAAAGTCGATACCGCCGATATGAACGATGCTTCCGCCGTTACGCAGATTTCCGGTAGAATGGGCGCTGTCTTTGTTGCCCGATTTAGCAAGAATGGATTTTCTCCCCAGTGTTATATGCAACCGCCCCGAACCACAGCCAAAATCATAGATATGTGCATGACGACCATGGTCACGGGTGAGTGTCACCAGAAGACGATCCAGTAGGTCTTCTTCGAATTCCTCATAAGCAGTGACATCGGGATGACCATTGACAATTTGCGTTTCATAAGTCTTGGCACATGAATTCCATGTACCCATATCGCGTGAATAAAGTTCGTTCAATTCAACCATTTTTCTTCGATCCTTTCGAATGTACGGGTGTTGATTGGGGAACCGGATCCTTTTTTATCACCGGGGACAGCCGGGCTATATTGGGCGGTGAATGGTGTACATCGTGTCTATCTCTGAATTTTGACGAATTCATTGGCTTGATATGCTTGGTTACATACCGGGTGTTCATAAGACGAAGGAGGGCGGAGTAGTTCAATTTGAAAGACAAATGGGAGCCGACACCGATGTCCGCGTCGTTCTCTCCGTCAAAATGAACAACAGTTATGTCGCTACTTGCTCCGACAATCCGACATGATGGATTGGTCGGGATTAATCCTCTGACATCGGTATCAAGTTCACCGACCGTTATAAGGGCCCGTCGGCCACGCTGTCCCGGTGAAATTTCATGTTCATTTGGATGGGGTTCAAAAGGAGCGACATCGGCAATTTCACCCAGCGGCTGCATGCTCTTGTGTTTTATTTCGGCAATCTCCGCCTCCAAGGTGAATACATCATCACGCAAGCCACTCAACGTACCCCGATTGATAAGATCGGTCCCTAAAAAAACCGATTCTCCGATACGCCAGTGATTAATCTTGGAAGGAATATCCTGCATGTTCAGAAGTGCCAGTGTTGCACTGGTTCCGGCTGATATAAAGGGCAATTGCCGTTTGAATTTCAGCTCTAAAAGCTCATGGTAGAGCACAAGCTGCATGAGCTGGTCGAGTGACGGCACCGTTCCGGACAGACAGCCGAGGTTGGAACCGATACCGATTACTTCAATGTGATCGAGGGTAAAGACTCGTTTATAGAATTTGATAAGGCTTCCGGGCAGTATTCCTTCCCGAAGGTCTCCCAATTCGATCATTATAATAATTCGGTGCTTGGTATTATGGGCCCGAGCCTCCTTATTTATCGCTTCGATTATTTCAGTTTCGCTATTGAGGCTTACATGGCAGAGATGAGCGACATCTTTAACAATCGATGGGTGAGGGACACGAAGATACCACCGTTCACAATCGGGATGAACGCTTTTCAGCTCCTTCAGGTTGTAAAGGCGTGTGTCTCCGGCGGAATGAATGCCGAGATTTTTCAGCTCCTCAAGAATTGAAGAGTCGCCACACAAAACTTTTGTAACAAGGGTCCAGACGCTCCCACGGCGGGCCATCATATTGTCGATATATTTGATGTTATGATAGAGCGCTTCAAGATTGATCGTGATTCTATTCATGGCGGAACCTCATATCGGCATATTTTGATATAAATCCCAATCGTTCATAGAGCCTTTTCGCCGGATTATCATATTCCACGTGAAGTTTGATATCTCCAGGACACATCTCGGCAGCATGCCGTATAAGCCGGCTTCCGAGTCCTTTTGACCGATACTCCTTTGCGACGGCAAAGAAAAGAAGAAGATTGGGGGGGACATATCCCGACATACCGGTATGAAGCATCACCAGAACGCCGGCAAGCTCTTCCTCGTGCTGGAGGCAGAGAATAAATCCTCCCTTTTCAGGCGGGGGTGAGACAGCGTATCGAATACCATTTTCAATATCCTCCGGGGGATCATGGTAAGGATGCATATGCTCATGAAGAAAATCGGTAAGTTTTTGAATGG
The DNA here is from genome assembly GCA_014728215.1 of Chitinivibrionales bacterium. Lineage (NCBI taxonomy): Bacteria > Pseudomonadati > Fibrobacterota > Chitinivibrionia > Chitinivibrionales > Chitinivibrionales bacterium. Next base: position 19,748 of record WJLZ01000054.1, on the reverse strand, counting down.
TTATCCACGATGGAAACTGTCGTTCTCTATTATAGGTATGAATAGTAAAAGCATCAGGATGTTTCATTATAAAATTCCTTTTATTCAGCTAATGATTTTATGTCTCCGGCGACAGGAACTCCCTGCCGGATTCCGGAAAGCTATCCTGTATTTCCAAATATGAAATAATTCGGCTATATTTTGGATAAATTGTATTTCCGAGAAAACCATACTATAGAAGCTTATTTGAGACATGGACAATTCTAAGGGATTTGTTAAAAGCAGAGCCAACCGGTGCTGCAAGGGGTCCTGTGAATAAATTTAGTTAGAGTAAGTGTTATGGAAGTAATTATACAATAATATGTAATAAAATGTAACCATTCAATGGTACATAATATTACAAATAGCGTGTAGGAAAATAAATAATTAAGCAGGAGCTTGTCCAGTATAATGGGATATGGGCGTTTTGTTTTACTTTAGATTTTTTCGAATTAAACAAATAGTTCAGGTTCAGCTTAACAAAAAGGGGGGTGTTTCAATTACTTTTTTCTTAAGATGCAAGGTTTTATTCCTTTCCTGCTCCCTGTGCCAACAACACCGGTCGCAGTATTCGATCGGACCACGCACTCCCCTTAGTGCCCCCCTTTCCGTTTCCTTTTACTGAGCAAAAACAGGTCTTTGATTTCCGTATGATTGCGTGCAGAGAGCCATCGTTTCTCAAAGTCCGGATGCTGGATAACCTGGGCGATTGCCGCAAGTGCGCGGAGGTGGAGATTACGTGTGTCTTTGGTGCCTATCAGGATGAACACCGCTTTCACCGATTGGTTGTCGGGTGAAAAACGAATACCGCTTTTCGATCGGGCAAGGAAAACCGAGAAGACCGACTCTCCTTTTACAATTATATGCGGAATTGCCGCAAAATTGCTGATAGCCGTGCTACTCTCCGATTCCCGTTCTTTGAGGAGCGCTTCAATTTCCGGCTTCTTTAGAAAGGGTAATGAATTGTGCACCATGGTCGAAATTTTCTCAAAAAATTCATTCAGCTCCATGGGCGCTTCACTGTCAAGAAAGGATGATGACTCGATAGCTTCATCGAATTCATCTTTGATTATATGATCACGATCGCTGATTATATCACGCAGTTCATCGGACAGGTGCTTTGTACCAAGTTTTTTGTTGGTGATGCGTTCGATAAGGTGTATAAATGCCGGGGAGATTGTTTCCGACTGCCTTCGGCGGATGAAAAAGAGGATTACGCCTGCGAATACAAACAGCAGGCTGAACAGAATCGGCTCGATTCCCATATTGACGATGAGCAGGGTAAAAACAATAATGCCGAAAACCTGCACCCAGGGATAGAGTGGTGCTCTGAATGTGGGGAGATAATTTGAAACTTTGCTCTCGCGCATAACGATAACCGAGAGATGGGCAAAGATATTCGACAGCAGTACCACTGTCGATGCCGCTTTAACCAGGATGTCGAGTTTCAACAGCACAGAAAGGGCAATCAGTATGCCGGTTGCCGTAATCGCCGCCCACGGAGTACCTTTCTTTCTACCGGTTCTCAGGAGGAGCTTTGGAAGCATGCGGTCTCTGGCCAGTGCGACCGGATAGCGGGATGCCGTGAGAATTCCGCCGTTTGCAGTGGTAATAAAGGCAAGCAGTGCAGCGATAGTAATTGCCGCATACATCGGCATGCCGCCGACCGCCGATCCCGCAGTGGCTACTGGATTAAGCGATTTTTCCAGCGTCTCGCCGGGAACCACACCAACAACTATCATGGTGACCAGTGAATAGACAATGGTTACAGCGATCGTTGAGCCGATCAGCCCTGCAGGAACATTCTTTGATGGATTCCTGATTTCACCGGCAATACTCGCTGTGGTAAGCACGCCGCCGAATGATACAAACACGAATCCTGCAGTTGAAATGAGCGCACTGAATCCACGGGATAAAAATGGTTCATATCGGGTCATGACTATATCCTGTAAACCGGTAACGGAAAACAGAGCCAGTATCGCGAACAGGGCGATAACAAGCACTATCTGGAAACGGACGGCCTCCTTTACACCTGCAAGGTTCAGGATGGTGAAAAAAACTGTCAGGGCAAGTGCCGAAAGAGTGAAATTAATGCCAAAGGAAAGATAAATAAGTTCGGCAAGACCGATTATTGCAAAAGCGCTTTTAAGCGACAAGGCGAGCCAACTGAGCAGGCCGGAAACGGTTCCGAAAAGCGGACCGAATGTTCGGGAAACATAGAAATAATCGCCGCCCCCCTTCGGCATTGCGGTGATGAGTTCCGACAGGCTCAAAACGGTTGTCAGTGCAACGCAGCCGGCGATAAAATAGGAGAGGAATACCACCGGTCCGGCATTGGCATAGGCAAGTCCTGGAAGAACGAAAAGACCGGAGCTTATCATCGCACCGGAAGATATACAGAATATACTCAGCAGGCCGATCGATTTATGCATTACTCAGCAACTCCGGGATAAAGCTTTGGGAATTCCATACTAATGCAGCATTCCTCAATATACTATTCTTATACGCGGAATTTCCGGAAGCGACACATTTATAGAAAGAATATCCGGACCTATGGCGATGCATATGCCCGGCAACTGTGCTATTTGTTTATAATCCATTGAGCTGCATGAAGCAGATTTTCGAAACATTGTGCACCCGAGGGCAGCTGCTCCAGATGCTTTTGGCCGTGGCCGGTCAATACATAAATGCCCGTTGCCCCGCATGCCGCTCCGAATTCGACATCGTGCGGATGATCGCCGACAGTATAGGAATGAGCAATATCAAGATCGAATTCACTCATCGCTTTATTGATAAAATAGGGTTTCGGTTTCATGCATTCGCAGTTGTCACGCCGTGCATGTGAACATGTGTAGAGCTGCTCTATGGTAACGCCCTCATGTTGCAATTGTGTCAACAATGCCGTGTTAACCGTGTCGACCGATTCTTTTGTGATTTTACCAAGCGAAACCCCCGACTGGTTGGTCACGATAAAGAGAAGAAATTTTTCCTGAAGTATTTTGAGAGCCCGGATAGCAAAGGGAAAAAAAGCAACATCATCTTTATCACTGAGATGACCTCTGTCTTCGATAATAGTGCCGTCACGGTCGAGAAAAACAGCCCGGTTGATTCGCTTCTGTTTCATTTGCAGCCTGTTCTTTAGCTGTTTTGGAATTCGGGAACGCCTTCAAGGGTAAATACAATAATTCTCTCACCGGTGGTTGTACTGATATCTGTATGCATGGTTTTTGCTTTAAGTCCCAGTACATCACTGATAATAGCTTCGAGCAATACGCGGGCTTTTTCCAGCAACTCCTGCCTGACTTCCTTAATAAGTTTTCTTCCTGCAATAGAGTTGTCGGCCTTTGCCAGCTGTTTTTCGGCGGGTGTGAGTACTCCACGCAAGCGAACAAAAACAATATCTTCGAATATGAATACCTTGGCGTCTTCGGGCCCCCGTCCCATGTACTCTCTCTCAAATTTGATAATTGCATGGGAGATCGCAGCCTCAGCTTCACCGCGCGTTTTTTTATTCATCTTCATACATACAATTCTTGTTTATGCATCGGGCCAGAGATGAAAGGATTCCATGATTTTTTGCACGAATCCTTTCAGATGATGATGGTCGTCATCTTCCTTCAACCGTTCCACCAGGTCGGTGCAGTAATTTCCACTCCGAAATCGGTTGTCACTCATGATTCTGGCAAGATAGGGGACGGTTGTCTTGACATTTTCTATTGAAAATTCTTCGAGTGCCCGTTTCATTCGCTTGATCGCGATATCCCGGTTCTGTGCATGAACGATGAGTTTTGCCAGTAAAGAATCATAATAATGGGGAACTTCATAGCCGCTGTAGATATGGGTGTCCAGACGGATCCCCGGGCCACCCGGCAGCCCCAGTCCCCGGATTTTTCCCGGTGAGGGCATGAAATCATGTTGAGGGTCTTCAGCATTGATACGGCATTCGATTGCGTGTCCTTTAATTTTGATGTCGCTCTGTTTGAATCCGAGAGGTTCACCTGCTGCAATACATATCTGCGATTTTATCAGATCGATATCTGTGATAGCTTCGGTTACCGGATGTTCCACCTGTATCCGGGTATTCATTTCGATGAAATGAAAATTCTTATCTTCACCAAGAAGAAACTCTACGGTCCCGGCGCCCTGGTAATTGACAGCATGGGCGGCTTTTATCGCTGCCCGTCCCATACGGGACCTCAATTTGGGATCGAGTTGTGGTGATGGCGCTTCTTCAATGAGCTTCTGATGACGCCGTTGAACCGAGCACTCTCTTTCACCAAGGTGAACGACATTACCATGGTTGTCGGCGAGTATCTGGAATTCGATATGGCGTGCATTGCGAATGAATTGTTCCAGGTAGATGTCGCCGGAACCGAATGCCGCTAGGGCTTCTGTCTGAGAAGAACTGAATGCCGCAGTCAGATCCTGTTCACGATGAACAATTCTCATTCCCTTTCCGCCACCGCCGGCTGAAGGCTTTACAAGAATCGGATAATCGATTTTTTTTGCAATCCGCACAGCTTCTTCCGCACTTTGCACCGGCTCTTTTGAGCCCTCGGCAATGGGAACATGCGCTCTTCTCATCGTGTCCCGGGCAATTGCCTTATCGCCCATCTCTCTGAGCGCGTTGGCCGAGGGACCGATAAATACAAGACCTGATGTTCTGCAAAGTCTGGCAAATTCGGCATTTTCCGAAAGAAATCCATATCCGGGATGGATGGCTTCTGCATGTGATTCGAGGGCCCTGAGGACAATGTCATGATACCGGAGGTAGGATTCGGAACTCATCGCTTTGCCGATACAATATGACTCATCAGCCAGGCGGACATGGAGGCTCTTCTTATCTATCTCCGAATAGACCGCAACGGTCTGTATACCCATTTCCTTGCAGGCACGAATGATCCGGACAGCGATCTCACCACGATTAGCTATAAGAATTTTTTTGAACACGCGATTATTCCTTATCAAACAAAACTTCTACAAAAAAAGCCGATAGATCTGTCTTTCGACCTTATTCTACCGGCTTAGTTTGCATGTCCCTGGTTCCGCTGTGCAGAACCCCGAATATGCACCCCTATCGAAAGATTTAAAATACCATTTTGGGACCGGCGATGCAACCGACATCGACATTATATACGACCGGTTACCATTCTTGAAGCACCACACTTGAATCGGGTACAACTCTTATGTCGAGGTTGATATCAAGACTGGTGGTGTTTTCCGTTACCATAGAGACACCGAGCAGGTCGAGACGGTGTGTGCCTGCTGGAAGCCCGGCAAGATTGAAATTGCCTTCCCTGCTCACTGCTGCCTGAAAAGGTGAGCCCATAATGAGCACATGCCAGGTAACCGAGTCGCTGCTTGCGGTTTGCCCTTCCATTCCCAGAATGTCTCCGGGGGGTTCAAGCGTGCCGTGCAAGGTATCGACTGTCCCCGGTGCGATTGTGATAGATTTAAGAAAAAGCATGTTTTCGCCGGCCGGTTTGGTGCAAAGCAGGTTGTAATTTCCGTCTGAGATCGATTCGAATCGAAAGGAATCATTCGATGCGGCAGCAATTCGTCCGGTTATCGATGCAGCACTGTCGGTTACCGGGTTATGAGTGACCGGATACAATTCGAGTTGTGTCCCTGAAGGCGCGGAACCCTCGAGCGATCCATTGCAAGCAATAACGGTCACGCCGTTCTGTGTATCCGATGAATTACCGGCCAGTTCTGAAACCGAACATGAAAGCAGCATAGTGCACAGGAGGAGTGCTATCCACAGGTGGCAACGGTGCATGGTACTCATAGGGATGGATCCTTGTGTGATATGGTTTTAGAGAACGGAAAGAGCTGCATATTGAGTTGATAGACCTGATCCGCCTGATTATCGTCTGCCGCGATTTCCACGATTTTCTGTCGGGTTTCCTTGAGCAACTCGCATATCCGGGAATATCCATTTTTCGATATGCCAAGCGTCATTGTGGTGATATCCCGCGCCGATTTGTCATATCGATCGAGCGCCTCTTGTGCAAGCCGCATGGTCTCACGCTGATAATTTGCAATCGGCAATGCTTTTTCGTGAGGACCGCTGGTAATGGCCTTGTCGGAGATACGATATCTCCCCTTTTCATCTTTCTGAATCAATCCTGATTTTTCGAGAAGCTGCACCGATTTTTTTGTTTCGGCTACAGTTATCCGGGGCGAAAGCTGCCGTGCCAAGTCGGTAAAGTCCTGAAACTCCGGATACAGATCGATCAATGAGCGAATAACGCTATGATACCAGGTTGAATAATAATCGTATTGATCGCCGGAAAGAGTTTTGATATTATGCGCAATACGAATCGAGGACATCTCCCGGAACCAGTGATTGCGATCGTCAAGCGACTTCGCCTGATTATACCGTACCAGTATTTCAAAAAAGCGTTTCTCCACAGGCGTATGTTTCAGGATATCCGACAATTTTTCCGCTGTTTTTGCATTCAAATTCCTGCTTTCCTGCAGGATGTAGGTCAGCCATGCATTTGAATTTATACCCATTTTCATGGCAAACCATCGATTCGAAGCCGGGAGACCATTCTGTTTGCGATCTGCGATTACATCCGCAAGATACGAACGATAATCAGAATATTCGAGAAGACGCTTCATGGAGTAAGATGCTTCCTGTTCGATATAAAAACGAATGCGGCAGGTATCCTGCGCCTGCCGCATACATAACTATCGGCAGACACGTATCTGTTGCGCAAAGTGAAACCGGTCGCCTCTAATACGAATAAGAAAAATACCCTGTGACAGAGATGGTACGGCGATGCTGTGCATGCCTGCATCAATAATACGCTCGGGCATCGCTGTTTTGATACGTTTGCCGTCGGGCGAATAGACATCTATGGTGATCTTCTGTCGAAGCGGGTTGTTCAGGATCAAGACATTATCCCGGACTGAAATGGCCGGTATTACCGCGTTTGTGTAAGGATCGCCTGATGGATAGGCTGATGATTCGACATGTGTTTTTGCCAGTTGCTCGGCAATTGCCCGGCTTTCCACTATCAGTGCCGAGTCGATCACGATATCTCTGCTGTAAAGGATCATATCGATGGTCATCTGTTCCTGAAGCGGGAAGGGGATATCGCCGAAGCCGATACGGTTGCCGTTAACAGCCACAAGATATGCGTGGGCGTTCAAGATTTCAGTCGGGATATCCGAAATGAGAAACCTCCCATCGGTATCGGTAACTGCGATATATTCACTTATTTGATTTGTTACTCTGCTTTCTGCACCTTGTGTCGTACAGTGAACATCCATGCCGATCGTATCGCAGGTATAAAGCGTTTTCGGTTGAGATTCGATTTGAATCGCAACGGCGACGGTGCATCCCGCAAGCGGATAAATCAGCTCATCGGTGGTAGTATCTTGAATGAAACCGGGAGATCCATTGTTTTGAGTTATGTAACAACTACCGCTGATTTCTGAAGATGGAAACGAAGGTTCCGGAGGGGCCACCGAAAATGTGGCGATCGTTGTCGTCGCGGTTTTTACGAAATAATTGCCGAACTCTGCAACGCCCAGATCGAAAACCGGACCGTATTCAGTGAAAGCCTGGCCGCATACCGGCTCATTTGCCGGAGATCGAATTTCTTCATAGTTAACAGTAATCATGATAATTGGCGGATAGCTCTCCGCCACGTTCTTGGAAACGATTTGCGCGCTGTACTCGGGAACGCATGTTGTGGGGTGAACGCCGAGAATATAAGAAAGAATCAACGAGTCACCTGCTTCAGGCTGAGCGGGGTAGAGTTCCACACGCGGATATCCGGTGGAATCGCCCGCATGCACCAGTGTGCTGAGAAGAGCGACTACTAAAATTGCAATACCTTTTTTCACTCGCATAAAATACCTCCTTCGGATACAGAATTTCAATACTATTTCACCAAATTTGTGAGCGCTCTATGTTAAATGTACGCACAAAAACGGTAAATTTAAAGAATTTTATGGTTTTGAGGTCGAAAATGCGATCACACTTGTGAGCGAGCGTGAAAGAGGCGGAAAAAGATAAAAGGACTGCGTACCTGCATAAAAGGCTGTTCCGGCCAGTATACGCTGCACATCGCCCGCAATCTGATATCATCCAATGAAGCGGCGATTAATATTTCATAATCGCCATGATCGAGAATCCATTCATGCTTCTACGGACTTTTGTTGGCGAGATCTCCCGATCGTGCATGCTGTCATCATTGTATTTTATCTCCTCGCAACAATCATTTTTCAAGGAGTTCACTGTGCAACACCGGTTTGTCATTTCACTTCTTACCGCCGATGAAATAGGTATTGTCAAAAAGATCTCATCGGCGCTGTATGAAAACGGCGGTAATATCGACGGCATGAGTCAGACTGTCGTTCACGATTATTTCACCGTTGTACTCACTGCCGCTTTTGACAAGCCCATAACCGACAAAGAAATCAGAGCAGCGATAGAGGCGGAATTCGGCTCCGAAGACATATCGGTTGTGGTCAAACCTTATAGAGCTGAACCCAGGGTCATGAAGTCCAATGCTGACGGCCGGTATGTTCTCACCTTGTTCGGCAAGGAATCCCCCGGGATTCTCCGGACACTGACCACCTACCTGGCTGAGAAGAATATCAATATCGAAGATTACACCTTCGAGATTAAAGGAGAGAGCGTGACCCATATCGGAGAAATATCGCTTCCCGACAAGCTCGATATCCAGCATATCCAGCAGGATCTTGCTGTGCTGCTTCAACCTATGGACCTCCGGGTAAGTCTGCAGCACGAGAATCTGTTTCGTGCCACCAACGAAGTCTGCTCGGTACGGCAGCTTCTGAGGGGAGGCGCACATGTTTAGGAAGAATGACATTCTGGATACGGTCAGAATGTTTCAACAGGAGAATCTGGATGTCCGCACGGTGACTATGGGGATCAATATCAACGATTGCAGACGGACCGGCAGCGGTGATACTGCTGCTAATATTATAAAAAAGATTAAAGCAAAGGCCGGAAGTCTGGTTCGCATGTGCAATCGGCTCTCCACTAAGTACGGGGTCCCTATAATCAACAAACGGCTGGCGGTTTCGCCGGTCAGTTTTCTGCTCGAAGGCTGCTCGTTGCCTGATGCGCTTACTATTGCCCGCGCACTTGATACCGCTGCCGCCGAGGTGGATGTCGATCTGATCGGCGGCTATTCAGCTCTGGTGCATAACGGGATGACAAAGGGTGAAGAGCTTCTGATCCGCTCGCTTCCCGAAGTGTTGTCATCAACGCAGCGCCTGTGCTCATCGATAAATGTAGGCACCACCCGCTCGGGCATCAATATGAATGCGGTCAAGCTCGTGGGAGAAAAAATTATCCGGATCGCCGGGGCGACCGAATCGACAAACGGTTTCGGGTGTGCAAAGTTTGTTGTCTATGTCAACATCCCCGAAAACAATCCATTCATGGCCGGTGCCTATCTGGGCGCGGGGGAGCCTGAGTGCGTTATCAATGTGGGGGTGTCTGGTCCCGGTGTTGTCAAGCGCGCTGTCGAGCGTTTGGTTTCCGCCAATCCCCGGTGCACGCTCGATGATATTGCCGAAGAAGTCAAGCAGACTGCGTTTCGGGTGACCCGGACCGGCGAATTGATCGGCAGCGAAGTTGCCGAGATGCTCGGGGTGAAATTTGGTGTTCTGGACCTTTCGCTTGCGCCGACCCCCAAGGTGGGGGATTCGGTCGGGGAGATCTATCAGGCCATGGGGATCAGCCGGATCGGCGCGCCGGGAACGACTGCTGCGGTTGCCATGCTCAACGATGCCGTTAAAAAAGGCGGTCTGTTCGCTTCCCGGTCGGTAGGAGGACTCTCGGGCGCATTCATTCCGCTCATGGAAGACCATGCTTTGGCTAAAGCTGCCGGTGACGGCGATTTGAGTATCGAAAAGCTCGAAGCCATGAGTGCGGTCTGCTCGGTGGGGCTGGATATGGTCTGCATTCCGGGCGATACCCCTGTTCATGCGATCTGCGGTCTTATTATGGATGAAGCTGCTATCGGTGTGTATAACGGCAAGACGACCGCGGTGCGGATTATTCCGGTTCCGGGAAAAAAGGCGGGCGAAATGGTGGATTTCGGCGGTCTGTTCGGGGCATCGAAAATTATTGCGGTCCATTGCCCGGAGGGAAGCAAAGAGTTCATTGCCCATGGCGGGCATGTGCCTGCACCGGTGACCAGTTTTCGGAATTGAATATAATAATTAATCTCAAAGTCCGGAGCCCTCTCATGAAATTACCGGCGACTGCGCAGTAGTAAGCCTCTCTATTATAATCCCATCTACCTCAATCGGCTTCCGGGTTGAAGGCAAGCTTCTGGTATTGAGCATATAATTAAGAATGGTATGCGCCATGGCGCGCATATTGAAATTATAGCTCGATAACCCATTTCTTAATGCCAGCGAGGAATCATCAAAGCCCAGAACACTGATATCATAGGGGACATCGATTTTTTTTGATTTCAAATACGACAAAGCTGCAAGCGCAATATTGTCATTTGCACATACCCAGGCAGTAATCTTCCGGTCTTTCAGTGCTTCATCATAAAGTCTTTCGCACTGATTCTCCAGCTCTTTCTGGGTCAGAATTCGCCACGGGAGCAGAAAAAAAAGAGTGTCCTCAACAGGACCCCGGAAATAGGAGAGGAGCCGGGGTTTTATGCTTTCGTATGCAGTATGCAAAGGAGTAAGGTCGCATTTACGCTGGACGTGCTCATGATAGAAATCATGGACAACGGGTGGATTATCAAATGCAAAAAGCTTGACATTATCATGCATACCTGCCGAAAAATAAATTTCAGAAAGACCTGTATACCTGTTTTTTGACCAGAGGGAGCGATGAAACGGCGAAATATAGCAGATCTTTTTATGGCCGTGCTCAAGGAGATATCGTGCAACATCACGTGCCGGCTTTGGTGAAACGGCAGCAGAGAAAAAACGGACATTGTGACGGTAGAGGTATGCAGGAAGTTTCCATCCACCGGCAACATCAAGGATCGCCAGAGGCTTGTTATAGTGGACAACCTGACTCAGGATTTTTTCTCTTTTCTCGATATCATCGGGAGAAACTCCAATTAGAATATATCCCATTATCGAATCATTATCCTCAAGAAGACTCCCGTCCAGATGATTAAATACCTTCATTGCATCGTCTTCAAGATTATAGGTGAAAATATCCAGGCCGATCTTTGATGTGGTGCATTCCAGTTCCAGAATCCGGAAATATTCTTCATTGAGAAATTCGAGGCTTAAGCGCCCGGTTCGGTCTGATATGACAATAAAGACAATCCTTGCATTCCCGGATCCTTTCCGGAATGTTCGCACTGCATAGTTTCTGCCCCTGGGTTCGATTATGTTTTCATTACATAGTGAATCAAGCGCCTTTTTCAGTGTCCGGTAAGAAATGTTATATCGTGACTGAAGCTCTTTGAATGAGGGCAACGGGAGTCCGGCTGCATATACATTATTTAATATGTCACTACGCAATGCTTCGCACACCCGCTGCCAGGTCTGGGACAGAGGCCTTTTTCTTTTTACCGGCTCCGGATCTAAAAGCAAAGAGGTGTCGATCTGATTCACTAAAACCTTGAAATTCCTGCCGTTAATTCCATCAACAACATTAAAATCCTTTAAGTACTGTAAAGCTTTCCAGATACTGTAGGTAGATATACCCGATGCACGCGATAAGTTTTTGATACCAGGCAAGTTGCAGCCTTCAGGATATAAGCCGGAATTGATTTTTGCACATACATATTCGGCCGCCTCTCTTACCGCCTGAGATATTTTTTGCTCCATTTTCTGCACTTCTCCTGATAGTAAGGAAGATTACCCGAGACCATTCTGACCTTTTGCTGATAATAACAAAATAATCAAAAATAAGCATTAGTACAAAGAAATCTTTCTGATATATTAACAGTAGATGTGGAGTCGGCAAAAATTATTAATCGGAGGTAGTCAGGCAAAAGGGAGTTCAGCCGCAAAATATTTGCCGATTTTGCCGCTTTTTTTCATTAATAGGAGGAGCGTATGTTCAGCTTTAAAAAGCTTTCCAAATCATGCATTATGGCGGGGCTTTTTTTCTATGGAGCCTGGGCACAAATCGGTCAGGATGCGCTTATTGCGCGTGAGGATGTCGGCGGCAATTTTTCCGATTTCAATCACGGTTCCACTGTAGCGGAAACGAAAAACGGCGTTTTAGTTATTGCATGGTATGGTGGGAGAAGTGAAGGTTCGAGTTCGACCCGGATATGGGTATCATGCAAAGAAAACTCGTCGGGAAACTGGAGCGACGGCGTTGCGGTGGATGTCAATGGTGAGGATGGATCATCGTGCTGGAATCCGGTTTTGTTTCAGCCGGAAAAAGATGGTGCGCCGTTGCTTTTGTATTACAAATACGGTGGAAATCCCAACACCTGGAAAGGTGTGGTTAGAACGTCAACCGACGACGGCCTTACCTGGTCGGACCGAACGTTGCTCCCGGATTGCAGCAATCCTTATCCGCTCTGTAATCAGTACGGCAATTTTGGCGGCCCTGCAAAGGACAAGCCGCTTGAACTGCCCGATGGTTCATTACTGCTGGGGGGGAGTACTGAAGAAAATGCGTTTGTCGGCTGGTCTGTTCACGTTGAAAAAACGTCGAATTATATCGATGATCTGGTGTTTGTACAGGAAATCGACAATAATGTTCCTCCGGAAAAGATCGGCACCGATGACTGGGTTGACTGGGGATGTATTCAACCGTTCTTTTTGCCTCATGATGGTAACTGTCAGACGATTCAGATAATAGCCCGGACTGTCAAGCGTGGGGCCAATACATCGTTTTCTTACGATGGCGGGCAGACCTGGACCCCGATGATGGATTCTGCACTAATCCTCAGTCCGAATAACGAAGATCCGCGGGATTTTCCGTCAAATCAGGGCTTTGACGGCGTCAGATTACCAAACGGTCACTTTTTCACTATCTACAGCGATCATGGAAGGCGTGAAATTGCCGGAGCGATCAGCGGTGACGGTTTGCATTGGGAAGAGGTTATTGAAATCGAACTGGTCGACTGGAATCGTGATTCCCGATACTGCGATTATCCATCGGTGATTGCCGGGTCGGATAATATGCTTCATTGCTCCTACGGATTTGAGAAAAACGGAAAGATCATTTACTCGAAAATCGATTGGCAGCAATTCGATTACAGCGCTGTTGCTGTAGGGAAAAGACCCATTTCAGCGGCGCCGGCAGGAAAATCAGGATTTACAGATAAAGACAAGAGTTGGTTTTCGGCAGCCGGGCGGCAGGACATCTTTTCTTATTTGCAAAAAAATGATTTTCTCCTGTACTCACTCGACGGTCAATGTATCAATAGTGCCGGGTTGGAAAACGGTATCTTTTCACGACGATATCTTCCGCGGGGACTCTATCTGGCGAAAAAGAAAGGAGAAGCATCCGTAAATACCCTGGTAAAGATTACCATTCAATGAACAGAAATCTACTATCAACAAAAAGGAGAAAGCCATGTCAATAAGATGTTTACTGTTTCATGCAGCAGCAACGGCTCTATTGTATTCGTTTTTCGCTTATTCAATTCCCTCGATCCCGGAAAACCAGCATGCATCGGTAACTGTCGCCGAAGAAGTGCCCGGCACTATCAGCGAAAGCCATTCGTCCACTCTGGTTGAAGCAAACGACGGCTCTCTTGTCGTTGCCTGGTATCAGGCAAGCGGTGGTGAAACGGGCGCAAAAATTTACCTCAACCGTAAAACCGCAAGCGGCTGGGGTAACAGGGTCAAGGTCGGTGATGACGGCAACACAAATCGGAATCCCGTTCTTTTCCAGCCCTCAAACGGCCCGATGCTGCTTTATTACCATGTTGGTGATGATATCAGTTCATGGAGAGGGTACGTGAAAACCTCAAGCGACAATGGTATCACCTGGTCATCGAGCAAGCAGCTTCCCTCGGGTTATCTGGGCCCGATCAAGAACAAACCGGTTGAGCTCCCTGACGGCACGCTTCTTATGGGGTCAAGCACCGAGAGCGGCCATACCTGGAAAGTGCACATGGAAAAAGCGCCGGAAGGCCAGTATGACGGCGGCACCGGATGGAGTAAAACCGGAGACCTGAGCGTGGAAGGGAATAATACGGAATGGGGCTGTATTCAGCCGACCATTTTGAACCATGGCAACGGGAAATACCAGATTCTCTGCCGGGGTGGGGCGTCATCGCCGGCATATCCCTTTTCCGCTTTCAGCGAAAACAGCGGCAACACCTGGTCGAGTCTGTCGGTAATTCCCGATTCTCCCGACGCGATCTATTCCCCGACTCGCGGGGGCACCGGCTTTGACGGCGTCACACTTGAAAACGGCAAACATGTACTGATCGCCAACAGCCACAGCAGCAGAAGGGCGGGGATCAGCCTCTATGCCAGTGACAATGGCTTGAACTGGACCAAAATGGTGGAATTCATGACGCCTGATGATTTCCCGCCCAATGGCCTGGAACGGATTAATCCGGGAAGTTATTCGGCAGTGATACAGACCTCCGACGGCATGATCCATACCACTTTTACTGCCTTGGAGCGCGCTAAGATACTCCATTTTGTCGTGGATCCCTCAGTGCTTGGTATTGGCGACGCGACCGTTTTACACCGAAATAAAGAGGAACGGCTCGATCGAGCGCATTTTTCCGGATTCAGCAGTGAAAAGATTGAAATCTATTCACTTGACGGCAGAAATATTAACAAATCCCTGAATACTGCAAAGCAATCGCTTTCCGGGGGCGTTTATTTGTTAAAGGTCGCATCGAAAAATGGGCATTCAGTTCATAACAAAATGATTATCCAGTAAAGGTAAACAGTATTACATACACTATTCAATATTTACCAAAAAGGAGGAAAAACATGAAACGCTTGATTTTAGCAGCGAAAGCGTCGGCGGCATGCACATTATTATTCTTTTGTTCGATTTATGCCATTCGAGATGATATCCCGACAGGAGACAGTGGCCCTGCTGTTGATCGCGGTTGCATAGTATCATCATCAAATATTCCCGATACCGATCGGTATTCACATCCGTCAAATATAACTTTCACTTCAACTGACCGTCTCCTGATTGCTTATGTAAACAGCTCTCTTGGCGAAGGGGAGGGGTCAGGAATTGCGTATAATTATAAAGATCCCGGCGGCAACTGGAATCCTGATATGCTGGTAGTTGACGGCAACACCGGCGGCCCGGGATTCGATCCAGTGCCGTACCAGGTAACAACGGGGGATAAGCCGTTGCTCTGCTACTATCACATTGGCGATCCTTCAAACTGGACAGGATATATTAAAGTGTCTACCAATAATGGTGAAAGCTGGGGAACCCGCCACCGTTTACCTGCCGACAGCTACTTTAATTCCGGAAATTATGACGGCTATCATGTGGGGCCGCACCAGAACCATCCCCTTGAGATTGTTGTCGATAATCATCCTTATGAAAAAGGCGCTTTGCTTGCGGCCGGCTCACGAGAAAATTCGAGTGGATGGGATTCTCATATCGCAGTTATTCCTCCGAATAATTATACCGGCAATGAAACTAATGGTGATGCCTGGGATGTTATTCATCTGGGAACCGGCTGTTCGGGAGAAGGCCCGATTGGCGGTGCGTTTCTGGTACATTCACCCGATATGATGGATTTACAGATTGTAGCCCGGGGCGGATCGCGACATAGTCCCTGTTATAAGCGTTCGGATGACGGCGGGGTGACCTGGAGCAATAGCTGGACAAATATTAGCGATGTTGGCGGTTCAGGTGTCGGCGGCATATCACTGGATTGGGACAATCCGGGGTCAAGCCTCAACGGATGGCATATTATTGCTGCTGCTGATTGCGGAGTTAATAGAAATTGCATTTTTGTCTCGGCTTCAAATGATCGGGGAGCAACCTGGAACAGAGTCGCCAATCTCAGCAATTCAAATCCTAAAGGCTGGTCTGATCCGTCATTCCGAAGAGGGCCTGATGGCAATATTCATTTGACATTCTCTTCACGGGACGGTGCTGCCAATATAAAATATTATGTTATTGATCCCTATAAATTGTGCAATGTTGATGCCAATGCAACGAATATCGGGACTGTTTTCCAACGCGGGATGGATAATATGACGATCACCCTAACCGGAACCATGATAACCGGCCGGCTCAACCGGCCTGCACCGATTAGAGTGTCGCTGTATGATATTGCCGGGAAATGTCTGTTTCAGAAAGAAATCACTGTGTTGTCGGATGGCAGGTTTACCGCTGCTGTTCCGGAAATAGCTAATATCAAGGGGTGTTGCATGGCGAAACTGTCAATTGACGGTGAAGAGTGCATAACGAAAATTATTAATCTGTAACCGTTTTTCGATTTTCGATTTATTTTTCTAATCTCCCCGGCCGCTCCTGGCGCGACCGGGGAGATTTTGTTTCTACTGCCCTTTCGGGAGTTCTCTTTAAGAAGAACTACAGGGCAACCCAGGCTTTTTCGAGTTTTTCAAGCATGATATCGGTATCGAGAACAGCATATCTGAGTGTAAGAAAGTTGCGTGGGCCCGACCCGGATTTATGTTCCAAGGAGTTTCATTCTATACTTGACCATCCGTATGATAAGGTCCTTCGGCAATGGTGATTCAACCGGGAATTGAACGGAGCCTTTTCTTTTTTATAGTCTTTCAGGTCATAAGCGAAACGCTCCATGACGGTTGGGTGAGGGTAGAACCCAACGTGAATCCTGTATCCAGCCATCATAATCTGTTCTTCTCGTTTCCCTCCTTCTTTGGAGGTCGTCATGTTTGTTTCCGTTCATTTCCCAGGCATTGAAGCGACTGCTCCATCCGCATTCAATTCCTTGTTGATAGTGAAGAAGAACAGTGCCGGGAAATGGTTTTTCTCTTAAGAAAAGGGGCTATCTATTGCAAGACTTCCTCCAAGGGCGACCTTTTCCCCAGAAAAAGCCCTCCTTACAGTCGGGCTACAGCATTCGGTACGCGATACGGGCTATTTATGCTATATCCCCTTCAGGAAAACAGGAATGGGTTGGGGGCTAAACCCGCGCCGGCGGATAGTCCGGAGTTGTCCAATGCACCGGGCTTTGCGAAATAGATGGTGCCTTCTGCTCGCTACTAAAAGCAGATATCCAAATGTTTTTGATTGATATGGAAATTTTAGACCAAAATTTTAATACAGGTAAAGATATTTGACAGTTTTGAGCGTTTTTTGGAAATTATCAGCCTTTCGCAAGGATCGGCATAGAGCACGATAATGGTGTACGATAATGGTGTAAACATGCATTCAGTATACAGGCAAGAAGCGCTTATCACCCACCAAGCAGCCTACGCATGCCGGCATTGCCGGCATGAATATAATAAGCATTTTCCACGAAGGATCTAAAGGGGATGGAGATCCCCTTTGCATATGCTATTGATTTAATTATTCCATGATACTCAGCCGCACCGCCGTTTATTTACGGATACCAGTGTGGTATCGATTCAAGCCATGCAACAAATCATCGATAATTGTTAGCCGCCTGGGATAGCTGCTATATATATTGTTAATAGGCGATTTATAACCGAAAATCATTCATGAAAAATACCGGGGGGTACCGCAATGTCCGGAAAAATATCATCGATTCTTATGCTTATTCTGATAATCGGGCTGCATTTCACTGCATTGAGCGACCGACCTCGTATCCTTGTCGAGACCGACCTCGGTGGTGATGCCGACGATCAGGCATCGCTGGTACGGTTTCTTCTGTATACAAACGAGATCGACCTTGAAGGAATCATTCTCAGCCGCTCCAACAGTCAATTTCAGTCCGATGGGGCTGCCGATAACCCCTCGGGTGCGACAATGACAATGGAAATGGCGCATGACTATATCGGCGCCTATGGTGATGTGCTGGCCAACCTTCGCGTGCATGACCCGTCGTATCCCTCGGTAAACGACCTGAAAGCGCTCACTGTTTCCGGACACGATAACAACGGTTCGGCGGGCAAAGACCTTATTGTCAACGTGCTGAAACAAAGCGATTCCAGTCCGCTGTGGTACACTAACTGGGGTGCCAATGACGGCAGTGTCAGCAGTCTGAAAAAAGCGCTCGATGCCATACAGAACGGCGATGAACCCGAGTTATCGTACAACGATGCCATGGCCGGATTATACTATGTCGAGGTTTACAAACAGAACCATATCGGGAATACGCATCGAAGTAACTGCGCATTCTATATGGATACATTCTGGCCCGACATGGATGGCGGCAGGTGGTATCACCGGTTTAACGATATTGTGGGCATAGAAAGCTGGCTTCACAGCAATGCCGGAAATACACTCTGCGATAACTACTATACCACCGACAAAGAAGGCGATACGCCGACATTTCTGCACCTGTTCGCCAATGGGATCAATGTTCCGGGCAAACCATTCTGGGGAAGTTGGGCCGGACGGTATGGATGGAACAGTGATTATGACATGTGGTGGTGCGATCAGCGGGATGCATGGGACGGCACGACAAATCGCGACAATACCATGCGACGGTTCGAGGCCGCTATCGAAAATGATTTCAAAGCACGGGCAAAGTGGTGTGATCATTCCTCTTATGATTCGGGAAATCATCACCCGGTGCCGGCTGTCAACGATGAAACCGGTTTAGAACCGCTTTTCCTTCCCGTTACCGGCGGGGGAGTGGTTGAGCTCGATGCATCGGCGTCGACCGACCCGGATGGCGATGACCTGTCGTATCGATGGATCCATTACCCGGAAATCAGCTCGGGAGGAACGCCAACGATATCAGATACTACGGCTTCTGTTGTAATCATTACCGCACCGGACAGTTTCGGCGATGGGGATACAATCCATGTATACTGCGAGATTACCGATAATGGATCGATTTCTTTGACAAGGTATAAAAGAGTCGTGTTGTATTATGGTGAGTCGACGCCGGTTGCGAATGCTCACTTATTCGGAAAACAATTACAGCAGGTGCATGTGTCTATGCGGAACGGAAGAATGTATTTCGATACCCCGGTTGAGGGAGAGCTTTCTCTTTTCGATTGTCGGGGTGTGCTGTGGAAGAATATCCGGTGCGGGAATATATGTACTGCAGTTGACCTGTCGATGGTTTCCGGGAGAACTGCAGTGATTCGTTTCACCGACAGGACCGGCAAGGTGAGTCAGTATAAATTAATCGTTCCTTGAAGCAGATATATGCGGTTCTTCGGGGCGGACCGCAGACAATGCCCCTTATCGAATTCGATCCATAAACGATGATACCGAACCACATAAAAAAACAATCAGCGATTTTTGACGATTTTTCTTTAAGTAGGTATTTATTTTATCATGGTTGTATGTGCAACAGAAAACTCTAAGGAGACGGTATGTACGGTCTCATTTTCGATGTCGATGGTGTCATTGCCGACACCGAAGCGGTCAATGCCGCAGCATCAATTAGAGTGTTTGCCGACCTGTTCGGCATTCATGATGTAAAACGGGAGGATTTCGAAGCCGGTCTGGGCCGCGGGGCCGAAGAGTATATGAAAGCCGCGGGACGGGTTCATGGGCTGGATTTGACTGATGAACAGGTTGCCCGATCCACACAAGTCCGTCAGGAAAATTTCCTCGCCATGCTCAAAGAAAAGCCACTTCCCCCGTTTCCCGGGGTGGTGGAGCTTATGAGTGCCGCATTGGATAGCGATAATTTCAAAGTAGCCATTGCAACCAG
>WJLZ01000053.1 GCA_014728215.1 Chitinivibrionales bacterium | reverse complement strand
TCACCCGACATGATGGGGGTGAAAAGCTGGGTTCCCGATGGCGCGTTCAGCTCGAGAGTACCGGTTCCGGTGATACTACCCAACATCGAAAAATCGACATCGCCGGTAACCGTGAGAGTGTAGGTGGAAAAACCAAGACCGTCGGGGCTGTTGATTGTGGTGATTTTTGCAACCGATGTGTTGGCGCCGAGGACGCAATTAGCAGTCGACAGTGCACCGTCGAAAATCACCGTGTCGGTGGCGGCAGGGAGTTCGTCGGGTTGCCAGTTAGTTGCCGTGCTCCAGTTTCCATCACCGCCGCCATTATCCCAGGTTTTATGCTTATATTTCACCGTGGAATAGACTCTGTCACTTGTTCCGTCGAATTGCGTGAATGCAGCTATGGCATTGCCGTTTGAATGTAACGCAATATCAGGTGTACCGGAAGCTAAGTCACCATTGTCAATGCATTCTGCGCCGGTCCATGCTGTGCCATCAAAGAAATTGCTGTAAATACGGTTCTTTCCAATTTGGTACTGGGTAAATATTGCAATTACCTGCCCGTTTGTTGAATCCGCCGATAACCGCGGATCGCCACCAGGGTAAGTTCCTTGATCGATCAAGACTTCAGCATTCCAGGATGTGCCGTTATTAGTGGTTCTGGATCCGTAAACCCGGTAATCGCTACCATCATGCATATGGTAAACTGTGAGGAAATTCGAGCCGCCAAGGTGACAGATCTGAGGGGCATCCTGCATCCCGCTTCCGGCGGCTTTCACAAGAACCGGTGCTCCATAGGACGTTCCATTATAGTAAACCGAATAGAATGCGTTATTCTCCTTAAAAACAAAGAGCGCCTTTCCGCCTGGTTCAATTGCAACATTAACATTTCCCACGTTACTGGAGGTATTGGCGTCTATCTCCTGGGCTGTTCCCCATGAAGATCCATTCCATTTATTTGCATAGATTCTGTCATGGCTATCTGTCGTGTTATATTGCACAAAGGTTACAAAAGAGGCGCCATTGGGAGTATAAACAACTTGAGCCTGTTGAGTAGTTGATGCGTTTGTGGTATTTACCGCATTAGAAACAGTATACGCAGTACCATCCCAGTTTCCTGAAATATACCTTCTCGCATAGATCATTTCATTGGTGCCATTGGATTGTTTCCAAACCGCCATGGCATGACCGCTTGCATCGCCTGAAATCTCAGGGAAAGTTGAATGGTAGTTTATCGCCTCATTTATAGTGGTTTCCGTTTCCCATGTGCTTCCGTTAAATAACCGGGAGTAGATTCTGTCATACGAACCATCGGTGCGTTTAAAAAGCGCTATATATTGCTTGGTGCCGAGACAAGCAATGCGGGCCATTGAGGCATCTGCTCCTGCTGCGGAAATCGCCTGAGGAGTGCCCCATCCTGTTAAAGATGAATACTCTACCGCGTAAACGATATTATTTGTCCCGTCACTCTGTACGAACACCGCCATAGCATTACCGGCATTGTCCCTGGCAATTCTCACTCCGGTTGCAGCATTCGTGTTATAATCAATAGTTCCGGGAGCAGTCCAGTGAGCAAATGATACCCCGGCAACCATCAGCAACAACAGAATCGGTTTTAATCGTCGTAAATCCATAGGCCTTTTCTTCCTTTTTCCGATTTATAATCGAACAACAAATAATTATGCCGTCATTTCCTGATAATTAAAAGGATAAAATCCTTTGATGGTCCTGAATGACCGTTTCAAATTATACCCTGTTTGGCTGAAAATGTCCGTGATGTATGTCACAAGGATGCGGTTTCCTGGGACCTACTACATTATAATAGTACTGATACTGAACCCACCCTAGTATACCGGTTTCATGTAATAAAGTCAAGATGTATTTTAACCGATTAAAATATATGTGCTGAAATGTCGCTAAGATTGCTTCAGGGCCGTCTTTTGGGGATGGATGGCGATAAGGAATGGAGTTTTAACCGATTAAATAGCGGTGCAGGGTGCTAGGGGCGTGGTTCGATTGAATCGCCTCGGCGAAATGATGTTGCGGCAATGGAACGTGTCAATAGGTTTGAGTGGTCAGGAGGGTCGGACCATCACCGTCGATCATAACCCATTGATATTTAAGCGATACTTGTCTTTCGGAGAGCTGAAACAGGCTCTTAGAATACACTTTTTGCCTTTAAAAACATCATTCTAAGCCCTGCTTTAACAAGCACGACCCGCACTGGACGGAAAACATTGGTCCGACCCTCTACAATTCATAAGATGCCCCCAGGGAGACGATAAGGAAGTGGAGCCAGTTTTTTACATAACCGTCGCCGGGACCCTGATCATCGGTATTGGTACCCACCGCACCGCCGCCAAGATAACGAAAATTGGCAAAAACCCGACCCTTGTTGTTAAAGACAAAGGTCCCCGCTCGGAGGCTTGCATCTAAAATCGCTCCCACGATCTCCTCGTCGCTCCCGTTAAGATAGCTGACAGGAGCATAAATCCCGTCGGCCTCGGCGCCAACCCACACCAGGTGGCTCATCCTGTGAGTCCACCGGAATTTCAAGGCTGGCACCAGTCCAATATCCCGGTTGTCCCGCAATAGTTCTCCGTTAAGGGAGGCAAACCGGATGGTGGCATTACGGATCTGCAACGTCAGTCCGGCGGCAAGTTCGGTCGTGGTTCCGGAAATGAAATCGTAGAGGTAGCTGAAACGGTAAAAGGGAAAATCGTAGAGAAAATGCATGGGAGTCTCCGCTGCAAAATCGAGAATGTCGACCCGAAGATTCTGGTCAAGACGGGCCTCGGTCTCAAGGCGAAGGGGTTGATAGAGCACAACGAACGTATGACGATTCTTCAGTGTAAGTTCGGCACTCAGCCGCAGGGCGGGAAACAGTACGTCCTGGGCACCGTCCGCACGGTAGTCGAAATAGTCGCCGTCCTTTCCGAACTGGATTCGATGGTCTAGTACGGCAACAAAGCCGTATTCGACAAGGGCTGAAAGCCGCACGTCTTTAAGGTCATTATCGGCCGCGTTCACGGTGCCGGTGAAGTGGAGCACAAGCCCGGGAATAAAAAGTATCGATACTAACCTGGTAATGATCCTGTTCCGTTTCACAGGGTGCCGCCCTTTCACATAAGTGTATTGAAATACTACATTCTTTTAATTTCTGGCCCCTATTGGGGTACCAAGGAATAAATATAAGCAATGAGCATGCCTGTATCAATGGGTCGGACCATCACCATCGATCATAACCCATTGATATTTAAGTGATACTTGCCTTTCCGAAAGCCGAAACAGGCTCTTAGAATGCACTTTTTGCCGTTAAAAACATCATTCTAAGCTCTCCTTTTTATATTTTCCTGCTATGGCTCGTGCAAATCGTCATCATGTTCCCGGTTACATCTGGCACATAACCCATCGCTGCCACAAGAAAGAGTTTCTGCTGAAATTCGACAAAGACAAGCGGCGATGGCGGCGGTGGCTGTTCGAAGCAAAGACACGCTATAGGCTGTGTGTGCTTAACTACGTCATAATGTCAAATCATGTCCATCTGATAGCCCTTGAAAAAAGGCGCGAGACTATAGCCGGCAGCATGCAGCTTATCGAAGGGAGAACTGCCCAGGAATTCAATGAACGCAGAAATCGAAGCGGCGCCTTCTGGAACGATCGATACCACGGGACGGTCGTCGATACGAATGAATATCTTCTTCGATGCCTGATGTACATCGATTTGAATCCACGACGGGCAGGCATTTGCCGTCATCCCACCGAGTATGAATTCTGTGGCTTGCAGGAGCTGATGAACCCGCCGCTCCGTTATGGAATAATCAATAGAAAGGCACTCATGAAATGTTGCGGTTATCGCGAATGGGAGAGGTTCTGGGCTGATTATACAAAAAGACTTGCTGAAGCCGTTGAATCCTGTGATAATCCCACAGATTCCCGCAACAGGCGCGACCCGCGCTGGACGGAAAGCATTGCTGTAGGGAGTAACAAGTTTATTGCAGGTTTTCAGCGCAGGATAGGAGAGCAGGCAGGGAGCCGATCAATTACCGGAGACGACGATTTCACCATGCTTCGCGAACCATCGTTAACCATATATAATAGCGCTTACAATAGTCTTTTTCCGCCCGAAAAGGATGTTCTAAGAGGGGGAAATACGTTTTTCTGGAGTGAGAGTGCATTATAAATCAACAAGTTACCAAGCTTCTTCATGGTCCGACCCCAAAAAGCTCCGGAAGTTTGTCTTCCGATTCGTAGATGTTAATCACTTTATCGAGTTTGAGAGTCTGGAATATATTAATGATATCGGGATTGTTTTCGATTACACATAATTCACCGTCATCCTGAGTCAGCTTTTTTATGCACTGGAGCAAAACAGCTATGGCGCCGCTGTAGATATAGGATGCCTTCAGGAATTGGACCGCAATCCGTCGCTTTCCCTGAGCAATGTAGCCATCCACCAGATAACTCAATTCCTGCAGTTCCGAGATCACTGTCAGGTCCTCTTCAATGGAAATAACCTGATATTCGCCCTTTTCGTAGACTTCGAGTTTCATATTATCCTTTCGTGATCAGCCTTGCCCAAAACAGAGCGCTGATAACGCCAGTAGAGCCCTGTTTCGTGATTATTATATCAATTCGAAGGGGAAATTACAAGGGCCGCCCGGGCCCTTACAAAATCATAAATCCTTTCTTCACGGCTTCCGCCACAACAGTATTTCACCCAGAACAAGCACCGCGAGGATAATCCAGAGGATATAGCTGATTATGTTTCGGCGGGTATTCTTGACAAAAGCTGCAACCTGCTTTCCGTTGAGGATACGGACCTCATTCTTTTTACTTTCGGGGATTGAAGGTTTCCGATAGGTAAATTCGGTTTCTGCGGGATCGACATTGACTGCCAGCCGGTAGGTGCCGCCGTTATCGGGTACTACCTTGTAAATGCCGGGCGTTCTAAGAACCACTTCAGGCTGATTATCCCACCGTCCAACAAGAGCATCGTTACTGTCGAATATCTTTGCCGATGATGAATAACCATAGTAAGGATTCCGACGGTGAATACCCGCTTTCCAGTTATGGGTGTCTTTTTGTATGCCGGCAAGGGCGGCGCGGGCCAGACGATCCAAAAAGGGGACAAAAAAACCGGTCTCGCAGATATTGTTGGCTTCGGTAATGCCCAGATTGGTTGCCAGAACAATCCAGTTGTGTCCCAGTGAATCGACTGTTTTTGACGCCAGAGGATCGTTGTTGTTAAGCCGCAGCATAGCATTGCCGGGAATATCCTGCCAGTAGCGGTAAACCGCGATATCGGTCTCCCGGATCTTTGGAAATCCTTTCCAGGTGATCGAGAGGGTGTCGGGAAGCACCGGGAAAAAGCCTTTTTCCGTGCTTTTCAGGCGGCAGGAGGTATGCAGATGGTTAAAAACGATTCTGTTCCAGTTTCTGAATAACGAATCGGTGGTTGGTGAAAAGAGGATCGCCTTTCTTCCAAATGATTTGGCGGTAATCAGTGACTGGAGCGCCCGTGAAGGTTCTCTGATTCCGCTAAGCAGTATCAGATCCGCCGAATCCAGATCTTCATAGGTAACTTCTTGTGGGTCCATGGTAATTACCGGGTCCCATCGGCTTTCCTTGAGGGCCTTCAGTGCGGCTGCCAGGGGGTAGCTCTGTTGATAGTCTCCCACAATCAGGGCACGGTAGTGTTGGTCTTCGGTCAAAGTAAACCAGGCGGTATTATCATGCACGAACGGGTCCTTTGCCGCCAGCTCCAGCCTACCGGCCGTTGAATACCGGTTAGTGCCGATATTCATTTGAATCCCGAGGGTATCATCCGGGGGAACCGAAACCAGTTCATGCCCGATACGGGTATTGCCGGCAATGACCGTTATTTCTTCCTCTTCGACTTTTTTCCTCTCCGTACGAAGCAGTGCTTTGAGACTCGAGGGATTTTCAGGAGAAATACCGGCTTCCATGATCGAATAATTCCAGGCCTTCGGATCACCAAGCATCACACAGAGAGTCGGGGGAATCTTCTCTTTGTCCGAACCGAGAAACCGGGTAACCTGATCGGGTATCCGCTTGAAAGACGAATCGCGCGGATACTGAAAATCGCTGATAAGCACCAGAAGGGGGATGCTTTTTTTCTTTTTGCTCTGTTCCATAAAGGAGGTGGTCATGGAAGAAAAATCCGAAGGACCGTGTCGGGTAAAGCGTTCGGTCGGCTCTTTTTGCCGGGTGTGAACAACAAATTCTTCACGATTATGGTCATACGTATAGCATCGGGCGGTTGCCGGCAACTGACGGGCGAGTGAGTCGATGATTGTCAAGCCCCTTTCCCACAGAGCCTGTTTGCCGTCACGATAATCCATGCTGATTGTCGGATCGATCCAGCAGTAGACCGCGGCATCGGGATTGTTCAGAATAGTGAAGGGAGACGTGTTGTTGTAGGGCTTTGAGAAAATGAGGATAATCAAAAGTATAATCAGGAGCCGGGTAATAAGAAGCAGTAATCGCTGGATTTGCCGTCGCTTGCTGGTCTTGACCGCGGTCTGTCTGAAAAAACGGAGTGAGGAAAAATCGAGACGGACAGTCCGTTTACGGTTTAAAAGATGAATAAGGATCGGGACCGACAGGAACGCAAGGCCCCATAAAAAGAGGGGGTGAAAAAAAGAGATCTGCATTAAAACAATCGCCTTCGTTTTTCCATAGCCGCAAGGAGTGCTTTTTGAAAGGGCTGCTTAGTCGAGATGATTTCGCAATCGATCGCCAGCTCTTTACAGGCTGATTCGATGCGGGCACGGTGTTCTGCAAATCCTCCGGCGAAATACTCCCGGGCAGTCCGGGCATCCAGAGTGACTTCTTCACCGGTTTCGATATCATGGATCTTTAACGGACCATCATGGCTGAATCCAAGTTCCAAAGGGTCGAGTATCCAGAAAAGGATGACATCCTGCCGTTTGTACCGAAGATGTTTCAGGCCGTGGATAATGCTGTCGGGATCGTCGAAAAGATCCGAAATAACAACCGTGAGTCCCCGTTTATGAAGACGTTGGGCGATATGGTTGATCGCAAACCCGCACCCGGTCTGTTTTTCGGGAGTCATGTTCTGGAGATATCCGAGCATGGTATTGAGTTGCCGGTTGGTTGATTTCGGGCCGATAAAGAACCGGATTTCATCATCGAAAGCCGCGAGGCCGGCAGCATCTCTCTGACGGATCAGGATCCATGCAAGGGATGCCGCCAGGGTGCGGGCATAGTCGAATTTCGAAAACCCATCGTGGGACCGGAGGGCCATCGAACCACTCTTGTCAAGGAGTATGTGGGCAAAGAGATTGGTTTCATCTTCGTAGAGCCGCACCACACTCCGGTCGGTTTTGGCATACTTGCGCCAGTCGATCTTCCTGGTCGATTCACCTGGTCGATAGGGGCGGTATTCAGAAAATTCGGCCGAGAAACCATGGTAAGGACTCTTATGCAGCCCCGCGATCATGCCCTCGACAATGTGTTTTGCCCGAAGGGTAAGGCTCCTGACAGGCGCAAGATGCTCCGGTTTGAGAAATGTGATCGAAGGGGAATTCATATCTCTCCGCCGTGTTAGTGGGTGACCAGGTCCCGGCTCTTCCGCTTGATAATCTCGGCCATCGATTTGGCTTTATTATGCTCGACAATATGTTCTTTTATGTCCTCTTTGAGTGCTGCAATGTCTTCGGAATGAAAGGCTGACACAAAGAGAGCATCGGGATAGGCGATTTCAAGTTTTTTCCGCACAAAGGGATCGGTGACCAGATCCATCTTATTCATTACCTGTATACGCGGTATATCGTGAGCCCCGAGTTCATCGAGGACCTCATTGACCGTCTTGAGCTGATGGTCGTTCCATTCACAAGATGCATCCATGACAATCACTAAAAGATCGGCATCTCTGACAACCTCCAGAGTACTCTTGAAGGATGCGACCAGGTGATGGGGCAGCTTGCGGAGAAAACCGACCGTGTCGGAGATTACCACATTGCCGATACCTTGAATAAAGGTCCGCCTGGTTGCGGTATCCAAGGTAGCGAAAAGCTTGTTTTCGACCAGAAGTTCCGAACCGCAGAGTGCGTTGAGCAGGGAAGATTTTCCCACATTGGTATAACCCACCAGTGATATCTTGAAAATGTCTCGACGGGACTTGCGCTGGGTATGACGGGAGCGTTCGATTTTTGCCAGCTTTTTTTTCAGATCGTTGATTTTATTCTGTACCAGCCGCCGGTCTACTTCGAGCTGTTTCTCGCCGGGACCACGGGTACCAATACCGCCGACCTGCTGCGAAAAGTGGGTCCATGCATGAGTCAGACGGGGATAAAGCGTGTACATCTGTGCAAGCTCCACCTGAATGCGTGCTTCGTTGGTCCGGGCATGCTGGGCAAAGATATCCAGAATCAACTGGGCCCGATCGATCACTTTTCCTTTGATCGTTTTTTCGATATTACGAACTTGCCCCAGTGACAACTCGGCATCGATAACAAAGGTCTTGCACTCGCCCGCTTTCATGGCCCGGGCGATTTCTTTTAATTTCCCCTTGCCCATATAGGTGGCAGGATCGGGCTTTTCCCGTTTCTGAACAATCATGTCGATTACCGTTGCACCGGCTGTCGAACAGAGCATCTGCATCTCTTGCAGATCGGCGTTAAATAATACCGGATCTCTGCTTGGTGTTTGAAGACCGGCGAGGATTACTTTTTCGGGTGGTGAAGGAATATTTGTATTGAACATAGTTTGTCGGTAATTGCGAGTCGCAATTAGTTGGAAAATGGTACCTTTCTTTTTAAGATTACTTCAGTAGCGTTCAAATTATTTCGGGTTTTGTCCCCTTTCAGCGGGACCGGATTTCGAGTTTTATAGTATTACGATTTGCCCCGCCCGTTTCTGCGAGGGGGTTAAAGTCAAAATTTCCGGATCCTTTTCGGTAACCAGAATGGTATGTTCGAATTGGGCCGATAGGGAGTTGTCTTTGGTGCGGACAGTCCATTTATCGACCTGATCGGTAATGACTTCATACCCACCCAGATTGATCATGGGTTCGATAGTCAGGGTCATGCCCGGCGCCAGAACCACATCATCGCAGTCTCGGGCCCGGTGATGGTAGACCGAGAAGTTCTCATGAAACTTTTTACCGATACCGTGGCCGGTATACTGCTGCACCACGGAACATCCCTGCGAAATGACCCAGGGCTCGATCGCATTGGCAATTTCTTTGAGATGATTCCCCGCCCGGGCGGCATCGATTCCCCGGCTTAAGGCTTCAACCGTAACCTCGACCAGTCGGCGGGCCTGGGATGAAACAGCGCCGATTATAAATGTTTCCGAAGAATCCCCATAGAATCCATCGACAATGGTAGTCAGATCGAGATTCACAATGTCCCCGTTTTTAAGGATTTCATTTTCCGAGGGGATCCCGTGACACACCACATTATTGATTGACGTACAGATCGACTTGGGATATCCATGATAGTTGAGCGTTGCCGGTCGGTGGCCGTGTTTGAGCGTGTAGTCGTGGACCAGCCTGTCGAGTTCTTCGGTGGATATACCATCTTTAATAAAGGGGCGGATATAATCCATTAAGATGCCGTTGAATTCACCGGCCTTGCGCATTCCGGCAATTTCATCGGGTGCTTTTGTGAATTTAGTACCCGGCCTGCGGCTTTGTGCATGGTGTGCCTCCTGGTCGGCCTGCATATGGCATTTCTTATATTTTTTGCGGCTTCCGCACCAGCAGGGATCGTTACGTTTTATCACTCGTTTAAGAAACCTCCCATAAATGATTTCAATATAATATAATGCGAAATTACCACTCTATTATTTCCAGTAATACCAAGTGATCGCTTTGCCCAAAGAGGTGACCTTTCCGGCTGCGGCATGAAGTTTTCTGGTTGTGCCGTCCAGGTCTATAACCAGAGTATCATACCCGGAGGGGGTTACCGGAATAAATCTGACTTTTCCATACTTTTCCGATTGAGCACGGATTTTAAGATGGAGCTGTTTTTTGCGGACCCTGGCCGAGAGGTTGTAAATCGTCTGGATTCCCCGTCGATAATCCAGCGAAATGCCGTCATCGAACGTATAGCAGTATTCTGCCGTGCCGGTGCTTTGGGGGTGCATGCATATTAACAGTTCGATAGTGGAGAGATCATTACAACTGGTGTGCCTGATCCCTTTCTGCAGAGGTATAAGGGAACGATTTCGGAAGAAAACAGGGGTAGTTGTCTCTTTTTTTGGAAGGGTAATCCTTCGGTTCCCCTGTATCCATTCTCCGGTATCTGCCCGGTACCACCGTTCATTCGGCAGAATCACTTCCCGTTTATCGACGTTTTCATCGACAAAGGGCGCCTGCATGATTGACGGTCCCACCATAAACTGATCGTCGATCAGGCCCAGGGGGAGTTTTTTACTGTCTGAAAATTCATAAAAGAGCGGTCGGAGAATCGGTTCGCCCTCTTTTTCCTGCGCTACAAAGAGATTGTAGAGATAGGGCAGCAGTTTATACCGAAGGCGGATAAAATGTCTGATTATCCGGATCTCTTTTTTCGAAAAAACCCAGGGTTCCTGCCGCCGCGCTTCATGGTGGCAATGGTTTCTGAAAAAGGGAAAGAGAAAATTGGCCTTTACCCAATCGATCATCAGTTGACCGGAGCAGTCATCGCCGAACCCTCCCACATCCGGGCCGTTAAAGGGCATACCGGAGAGGGACAGGTTGATGGTTGTGGCAATGGTCTTTCGTAAATGATAATAGTTTGAGTAATTGTCACCGGTCCAATTGGCGGCCCATTTCTGGGATCCGGTAAATCCGGAACGGGAGAGAAGGAAAATGCGTTCGTTGGGAAATGATTTCTGAAAGCCATCACGGGTAGCCTTAGCCATAAGCATGGCGTACTGGTTATGGTAAGCATCGTGGTGTTCTTTCCCTTTGTTAAAGAGCATGTCGGTGCATTTGACCGGACCGGTTGAAGGGTCGTTCATGTCGAGCCAAGCTGCTCTGATACCGGTTTGGGCAAAATGTTCTACTTGCCGCGCCCACCATCGATGTCCGCGGGGCATGGAAAAATCGGGGAAAACAGTCATTCCGGGCCATACAAGTCCGACAAAGTCGGTGCCCTGCGGATTTTTGCAGAATATGCCGGTCCTCTTGCCCTGCTCATAGGTTGGAAGGCCGGGTTCTTTTTTTATGCCCGGATCTAAAATGGGCACTACCTTGTAGCCCTGTTTTTGTATCGCTTCGATATCCTTTGGTGGTGAAGGAAAGTGCTTTTTGTCAAAAGTAAACACCCGGAATCCATCCATGTAATTGATATCCAGCCAGAGGCCGTCAACCGGTATCTTATGCCGCTCGAAATTACGGGCCAGTTCTTGGAGGTCGTTCTTTGATCGATATCCCCACCGGCATTGCTGATAGCCGAGGGACCATAACGGGGGAGTGGGAACATGGCCTGAGAGGCGCTGGAATTTACGAACTACTTCACGGCAACTCGGACCATAGATAACATACAGCGAAGGGGCCCCATTTTCGGAACTGAAATACATGCACCGGTTATTATCCATATTTCTGCCTTCATAGCCGAGTACATGGCGGGCATGGCCCAGTGATATGTAGCTGCAGAAAGGAGAGTCGATCAGGATACCCATGTATTCGTTTCTGGCTTTGAGTATCACCCAGGGAACGGAAATATAATCGGGATCATAATGGTTTTTCCGGATTATTCGCATGTCATGATCACTCCAGGCATCGATATTCCAGAAAACATGGGAGCTGAAACTCTTTTCAAAACGGGTGCTCCGTTCACCCATCCCGTAAAATTGAAAGGAGGGATCAAAACCGAAGCAGAACATCCATTCGGAACCGCAGATACCAAAGGGCATCCCATTCAACGATTGAAGTACCGTTTTCCCTCGTGCATTTTTCAAACTTATTTCCCCATCCGCCGAAACCGCCAACGAGCTTTTCGGACGGCTGGTGTGAGATACACATCGTTCCAGAGGAGTCAGTTCCGATCGGGTACAGGAAGCGTGGTTTATTCCTTTTACCGAAAGTTGCAGGTGATAGATATCATTAAAAGACTCACTCACAGAAAAAGAACATTCATGCTTTCCGGCATACAGTTTTTTTTTCTTTTTATTAAAGGAGATAAAGGAGAAGTTCTCGGGGTGAGGAAACTTGTTAAAGAGATACATTCAGAGAAAGGACCTTTCTAAACTGACTCGCGACTCAGTTCCGGATAAGCTTTAAGAATTTGACCAATCGGGTAGCTGCCTTCCACCATGCCGCGTATGTCTTTTTTACCATTACAGGGGTAGCTCATAAAATAAATCCAAATCGCCCTGCAAGCGAAATTTGGTTCTGGTCAATTGTGTACACATACGATATAATTTGTTTAATATTCAAAATTTTTGATTTTTCCAGAAGGAGACGGATATCCTATGGAGCCTTTGAAAAAAATCGGGAAAAGCCTTCTGATCGGCGGCATCGTCGGCCTGGCAATGACAATTGTTACCAGCTACTTTCTTTCCGATCTTATCGATCAGCTCGAATACCAGACCTATTACTGGCGGTATAAATGGGAGTATAAGGAGCTTGGTGAGCAGAATAAAGAGAAAACTGCCGATGATGAGTACGGAATATGCATCGTCGATATCGATGATCGGAGTATGGCCGAAGACAAACTGGGATTGTACTGGAACTGGGACCGTTCCTATCACGCTAATCTTATCACCACGCTCAACAAGAAATTCCCCGCCGCAATCGTCTTTGATATTTTCTTTGGAGGTGCCGAAGATCACAATCATGCAAAACGCTTGCAGAAACTTCTGGTCCGCGCGCAGGAAAAAAACGAAGATATAGAGATAACGCAGGAGGTCGCCCGTTCAATGTACAGCGTCGTGGATTATGACAAGCAGTTTATTGAAGCCACCAGAGACGCCGGGAATGTTTTTCACGCCTGTGTGATGACAGGGAAAATGGATTACAAAGACTACGCGCTGTCTCAGATAGAATCGAAAATGACTATGGAGCGCCACAATTCACTCCACCCTTCATCGGCGATTACTTTACCGGGAAAAAAGAGGGAGGAGGTCGTGAGTCGCGAAGTTATTGAAGGTATTTTTCCGCCCCTTGCTCAGGCCTCGAAAGATATCGGCCATGTCAATATCAATCCCAATGTTGACGGTGTCAAGAGTATTACCCCCCTCCTGTTCGGATTCGGTGATCACGACCCGGTTTATCTTCCGATCAGTGTCAGAACAATCGCCACACTTTTCGGCACGCCCAATGATGAAATCATTTTTGAACCGGGCAAGTACCTTGATATCGGCAAACCCTTTAAAATAACCCGGAAGAAAGAGGGCGGTTATCACTGCTCCTATCCTAATGTGACAATTAAACAGGTGAAAGCGATCGTTGATAATGCAGATAAAATTCTGGCTCTGGAGCCTGAGAACAGTTTGCAGATCACCTCTCTTCTGAAACGTGGAAAGACCGATCAGGGCGACCGGTTTATCGAAATGAATCTTCTGTATTATATCCCCGAGGAGTTGCTTCAGGTGCTTTTAAATGCAGATTTGAAAGAGGTTCTCACGCTTAAACCCGGAGAGGAAAAGTCGCTGGGATCGGATGTTGCTGTTGTGCGGGATTCCGATGTCGACTGGATAATAACCGCGCCTTTCGGTGATATGGAATGGTATACCAGCACCGATGAGATAAAGACGCTGGCCACGGTCGAGCCGGAGGATTTCGACCAGATTGCCAATGGAGAAACCGCGCTGCTCTATCATACCTTGAATATCTTTAAAAATAAAGAGGGGAAATACAGCTCGAGCGTCCCGATTTTCAGGGGGCCGATGCTTAAAGAGCTGTGCCGGACAGAATGGAAAACCATCGAAGAGCTTGCACCGGGAAGCAGGATGGATTTCGGGAAGAATGTCCGTATTCCCCTGACACCGGACAATAAGCATATCATCACCTTCTTCGGGCCCAAACGGAAACCGTTCAAATATTACAGCTATTACGATATTCTCAACGACCGGGTCCATGGTGAACTGGAAGGTAAAATTTTTATTGTCGGTTCCACTGCCCCGGCCATGTTCGACCTTGTGCATGTGCCCCATGATGAACAGTATCCGGGGATGGAAATTCATGCATCGATGATGAATTCCTTTTTGATGAACACCTTTATTACCCGCCCTGAAGACTGGCAGAATTTTCTGATTCTGCTCTGCGTCGGCATTGCGATCGGTATTATCAGTTTCGTGCTCAAGCCACTGCCGGGTGCCATTCTCACCATTGTTGCGGTCTTTGCCTATTTTCTGACTGCCCTGACACTTTTCGGCACAAACCATCTCTGGATCGATATCGCCCGTCCGGTGCTGACAATCCTTCTGACATTTACCGCAGTGATGGCATATCGGTATATTACCGAAGAAAAGGACCGGAAATTTCTCCAGTCGACATTCAAACAGTATCTCTCTCCCGAACTGATCGATATCATGTATAAAAAAAAGAAGATGCCGGAGCTTGGCGGAGAAGAGGGAGTGCGGACCGCCTACTTTACCGATATCCAGAGTTTTTCGACCTTTTCCGAGAAACTCGGATCGCCGACCCGGCTGGTAGAGCTGCTCAATGAGTATCTGTCGGCCATGACCGACATCCTCCTTGCCCATTACGGAACACTTGACAAGTATGAGGGCGACGCCATTATTGCCTTTTACGGCGCGCCCATGCCCATGGATGACCATGCGCACCAGGCATGCTATACAGCACTTGACATGCAGGACAAGCTCGGGGAGCTCCGCAACAAGTGGATCTCCGAAGGCGATAAGTGGCCGAAAATCGTTCATGAGATGCAGATGCGTATCGGGGTCAATACCGGCGCGATCACCACCGGAAATATGGGATCAAAAGTACGCATGAATTATACTATGATGGGAGACGCTGTGAATCTGGCTGCCCGGCTGGAAGCCGCGGCAAAGCAGTATGGTATCTATACGATGATCAGCCATTACACCCACGACCTTATCAAGGATGATTTCGAAACGAGACAGCTTGATAAAATAACAGTTGTGGGGAAATCCGAGCCTATTGTAGTTTATGAACTGATGGCCCGCAAAGGGGAGTTGAGCCCTGAAATGAGCAAACTCCACGAGTTCTATACGCAGGGTATCGATTGTTACTACCGGCAGGAGTGGGACAAAGCTATAGATTTTCTCTCGCAATCAGAAGATTTAGAGCCCTACAAGGCTGTTTCGTCAAAAGGCGGATCGCCCAGCAATATGCTGATCAAGCGATGTAAAGAATTTAAAGCCAATCCTCCGGGAACAGACTGGGACGGTGTGTATCGATTGACCTCTAAATAAAGGAGTATGCCATGATCGGAAAAATAGTTTTCTTGCCCTTTACGCTTCTCAAAAAAGCCATTGCAGGAGTTGTCGGTATCCTTAAGCTGGGCGTGCTTTTTATCCTGGGTATAATCAAGGTTATTTTCGGTCATGTTTTGGGAACAGCGACCGGGGCAATTATCGGCTTTGTTTTGGGCAATAAGCATGTGGGTATCAAATTCGGGAAAAAGAAGAAAAAAACGATCAAACACCCGAAATCAAAAGACGCGTAACCGTGAGGCAGGAATAGAGAATGAACGTTTCTGTGCATGCCTATCGATGGTATGCACAGAATTACTTCACTACTTCAATTGTTTTACTTGTTTCAAAGCTACACCGCAATGTTCTGCGGGATACATTTTCTTGTGATTGCTGCATTTCCGGAAAAGGCGCGGAAATAACCACCCCTCCATGATGACTCTCCAAAATTTATTTTAATCACCCGACCTGCTATCCATTGCAGCAGAGGTGCTTTATTATTACAATCATTCAAAGGATTAATGCGTGAATATTTCAAGTCAGCTTATTGAAGAATTCGGTTTCAAGCCATCTCAGGTTGAGAATACTCTTGGTCTTTTTGATGAAGGTGCGACGGTTCCCTTTATCGCCCGGTACCGGAAAGAACGTACCGGGGGGCTGGATGAAATCCAGATCCGGGATCTTCTTCATAAATACACCTATTATAAAGAGCTTGATGAGCGACGGGAGACAATTTTAGAAAGCATCAAATCGCAGGGGAAACTCACTCCCGAGCTTGCGAAAAAAATAAATGAAACGCTCAGCAAAACCGAGCTTGAAGATCTCTATCTTCCCTACAAACCAAAACGTCAGACCCGGGGAACCAAGGCAAAGGATGCCGGCCTGGAGCCTCTATCCGAATGGCTGTTTAATCTTTCGGAAGCCGGCGTTGATATTGAGGGAAAGGCTCAGGAGTTTCTGAACCCGGAGAAAGGTATCGATACAGTGGAGAAGGCCATTCAGGGCGCATGCGATATCCTTGCCGAGAATTTTTCCGATGATGCCGAAGTCCGGAAGCATCTCCGGGAGCTTGCATTCGATGATGGTGAGATTATCTCTGTGGCCCGAAAGGATTTTGTCGACAAGAAAACGAAGTTTTCCATGTACTACGATTACCGGGAAAAGGTATCGACCGTGGTGTCGCACCGGACTCTTGCCATGTTCCGGGGCGAGCGGGAGAAAGTCCTTCGCCTGGAGCTACGCATGCCCCGTGATGAGGGGGTTGCATGGATGGAGCAGCGATTCATTCAGCATTCGGGGAGTGCATCCGAAGCTTTGCTTAAAAAGACCGTTGCCGACAGTTTCGACCGTCTGCTGCTGCTGGCCACCGAGACCGAAATTCGGAAACAGATTCGGGGTGATGCCGAGGAAGAGGCGTTCAAGGTCTTTGGCGAAAATCTCAAGGAGCTGCTTATGGCCCCGCCTGCAGGGCAAAAGCCGGCCATGGGAATCGACCCCGGATTTCGAAGCGGCTGTAAAGTTGTTGCCCTCGATAAGACAGGAAAGCTTCTGGAATATCAGGCCGTTTTCCCCAATGAGCCGCAGAATAAAAAGGATGAAGCCGCTGCGATAGTAAAAGCCATGATACAGCGACATGGTGTCGAG
This sequence comes from Chitinivibrionales bacterium, assembly GCA_014728215.1. Lineage (NCBI taxonomy): Bacteria > Pseudomonadati > Fibrobacterota > Chitinivibrionia > Chitinivibrionales > Chitinivibrionales bacterium. The sequence continues at coordinate 863 of WJLZ01000053.1, read as the reverse complement.
CTGATCGCTATTGGTAACGGCACGGCAAGCAGAGAAACCGATGCTTTTGTGCGGGAAACGATCAAAGATATTCCTGAGGATAAACGGCCGGTCTGTGTCATTGTCAGTGAAGCCGGTGCGAGTGTCTACAGTGCATCCGAAACCGCGGCAAAGGAGTTTCCCGAATACGATCTCACGGTGCGGGGCGCGGTCTCGATTGCCCGGCGGCTTCAGGACCCCCTCTCGGAACTGGTGAAAATCGATCCCAAGTCGATCGGCGTAGGGCAGTATCAGCATGATGTCAATCAGCCGAAACTGAAGTCATCGCTCGAGGAGGTTGTCGAAAGTTGTGTGAACAAAGTGGGGGTAGATCTCAACCTTGCTTCAGAAGAGCTATTAAAATATGTTTCCGGTCTCAACCGGACCCATGCGGCAAGAATTGTCGAATATCGCAACGAAAAAGGGGCCTATTCATCACGAAAAGATCTTATGAGTGTGTCGGGGGTGGGCGCCAAGTGTTTCGAGCAGGCGGCCGGCTTTTTGCGCATACCCGGCGCGGCAAATCCGCTGGATAATTCATCGGTGCACCCCGAGCGGTATGAATTCGTCGAGAAAATGGCTTCCGAACTTAAAGCATCGATCGAGCAACTGATCGGCAACACGCAGGCGCTCCGGTCAATCGACAAACGGCAGTTTGTCACCGACGATATCGGTCTGCCGACAATCGACGACATTATCGCCGAGCTCGATAAGCCCGGACGGGACCCTCGTGCTGAGTTTACTTATGCGGTTTTCGACGATAAAATCCAGGAGATTTCCGATCTTGCACCCGATATGGTTCTTGAAGGCACCGTGACCAATGTGGCCAATTTCGGCGCCTTTGT
>WJLZ01000052.1 GCA_014728215.1 Chitinivibrionales bacterium | reverse complement strand
GCAAAATCGGCAGCAGGCAATGAATCCATTGATTGGCTTTGGGTTGACTGATCCCAAAGAGCGCGCCTTGCACTTCCTGAAGGTTATTGGTCTTCAAGTACATCAAGATGAAGAAAAGCTTATCTTCAATAGTAGGAAGAGGACAGTTTCGGTAATTGCTGTATTTCCGCTTGCCGCGTGGTTTCCCATCGAGACGGTGGGTACGCATCCGCTCATAGAAATGCTGGGCAAAGTATGGTAACAAATGGTCAAATTCTTCCCGCGTGTACCCCGTCAAGGCTAAAAACGTACGCGGTTTCTCGGCATATTTTTGGTACAAAGCCATCGATCACCTCCTGTTGAGATTTTCGCTATTTTACCACAGATTCTTGTTTTGTGTACTAATCGGTATAATGTCTAATGGTTTTCAACATAACAAGTTCTCAAAATATGGAGGAAGAAATGCCTGAAGCACCAGAAGTTCAAACTATCGTTAACGGACTAAAATCAGTTATTGTTAACACAACTGTGACTAATGTAATATTCTCGGAAAACACAGAAGATATTATTGATGGGAATAGTAAAAAAGAGTTTTTAGACTTAGTTGAACATTATAAAGTTTTGGAAGTTGTTAGAAGGGGTAAATATATTGATATTTTTGTAGATTCCGGTATTCATATAGTTATTCATTTATTAATGACTGGACAGCTAATATATAAAAATAATCAAGATGAAGACAGTAGGCCTAAGTATTTACGAGTAGTTATTCAATTTGATGATGGTTCTGAACTTTGCTTAGCTGATAAGAGCACATGGGTAAAACTAGCAACAATAATGGATAACAATGTAAAAGACGATAGCCGTTTTACTAAGTTAGGAGTTGATGTTTTTTCTGAAGATTTTACTGAAAACGCCTTTAAGGAAGTTTTGTCTTCACGACGTGCAATACATTCAAGGTTATTGGATCAAAAAGCCATTTCGGGCTTAGGCAATATATATGTGAATGAGGTTTTGTACTATTCTGGTATACATCCTAAAAGGCAATCAAAGAGTCTTAATAATTCAGAAGCACAAGCATTGTATTTCGCGATTTATTATGTAGTTCGGGAAGCATTAAAGCATCGAGGCACTACATTCTCTGATTATCGTACACCTGATGGGAGCACTGGACAATATCAGAACTTTTTAAGGGTATATCAACGCGCAGGGCAGCCTTGCTTTCGATGTGGAACAATACTTGAAAAAATCAAAGTTAGTGGACGTGGAGCAGTTTTTTGCCCCCATGATCAACCGGAGTATCCTGGCAAATCTCAAAATAATATTCGAGATGGTAATGCCAAGCAATACTCCTTTGATATACATAATAATGAAAATTTCATTTTCATTATCACTGGCCCATCATCGGTAGGAAAGACAACGTTGTCAAGACAAATGGCAAAGCATATTCCTTTTTTAAAATTAGTACCAACTGTAAAGACACGCAATAAACGACCGGGCGAAATAGAAGGAGTCGACTCAATCTTTGTTTCCAAAGATACTTTTGAAAAAATGCAACAGAATGGAGACTTTTTAATATTTGGCCAGCATTTCAACCATTGGTATGGGACACAACGAAGATTATTAGAAAATACCCTTATCAGCGGAAACGATGTAGTAATTATCGTTTCGCCTGAAGGAGCGAAAGAGATAAAAGCTCAGTATGATAATTCATTTATTATTTGTTTAATTACTAGTTCTGAAGATCAATTATCAAAGCGTATTTATGAACGTAATGATTATTCAGTATCTGATAAAAAGAAACGTGAATCATACAAAAAAGGAGAACTTGACCAATCAAGCTATTGTGATCATGTAATTACCACAATAAATGAATTGCAAACATTACACGAAGCATTTAAATACGTTTATAAAATCAGATGTGCCACTTACTAGAAAGATGAATTTCCAATGATGACACATATATGTGTAATTGGCAATATTGGTGCGGGTAAGACAGAACTTGCAAAAGCGTTAGTTAAACGATTATGTGGTTTTGCGGGAATGTTTGAGCCCGATGTTCAAGGCAATCCATATCTTCAAGATTTTATTTTGAAGCCTTCAGAATTTGCATTACGAAATCAATTATTCTTTTTGTGGTCGGCACTTCATTACATTAATCGACGTTCAAGAAAAGATAAAGTGGTCCAAGATTTTTCTATAATTGGTTGTCCCATTTTTGCCGAAGCAATGCGAAAGCAATCATTATTAACCAAAAGAGATTATGAAATATATGAGAAAATTTGCACACAATTGTTTCCAAATATACCCTCGCCCTCTTTATACATACTTGTTCGAGCATGTGTTGAAACGCTAGAACAACGAATTTCAAAGCGCGGACGTTTATCGGAGAACAGTATACCAACCGATTATTTGGAGATCTTACAATACCTTCATGATTCACGCTTAGAATCTTTTTGGATTCCTCGACTACCAGCCCCAATAATAAAGATAGATACAGACAAATTCAATACATTTGATAAAAATGATATAGACAATTTGGTAATCAAAATAAACGAAGAACTCGAACAAAAAGGATAAAAAAATGTATGCATATATAGCTGGGCCTCTTTATAATGAAGGAGATAGATGGGTAAATGAATTGTTGGATAGCAAAGCGCAAAATGTGGGATTTACCACTTATTCACCTCATCGAGATTTAGGTATTATGAGTTCTGTTGATGATGGGCCATTATTATTCAAGGGAGATTTGGATCATCTTAATCGCGCTGATGTTATTATTGCAAACCTTAATGGAGTTACAGTTGATGCAGGGACGTCATGGGAGATAGGTTACGCGTATGCAAGAAATAAACATATTATTGGTGTTCACACAGATGAACGAGTACATGTACGTCATTCTGTTGTCAACTTAATGGTTCTAAATTCCCTTGACCATTTTTCGCAATCTATAGATGATTTTACCCTCTATTTGCAAAAACATGTTCGCTCTTTAAGCTACAATACATAGAACATTAAATACCCCCGTTTTGCGGTTGAAAAGTAGCTTCCGCTTCCAGAGGCCGCTTTGTCTCTGAGGAGCACAAAAAGTCGATTCGTGATCTAATTTCGTTTCTTCGCACGCGATCTTCAGCCAATTCTGGGTATTGGCGCTGCGATTTCGCTTTTGCAGCTCCGAAAGAGCGGAAGTTACTTTTTCAGGCGGAATTAAGGTTCTATGTACAATAGATGATTTTTGATTCGTGAAAATTATAAATGACAACACCACCTAACCCAGCATCAAGCTGACGGTGCGCGGTGCGCCCCGCGGGTAAGCGGCGCGATTTTAGGCGAAATTTGTCGAGCAAAGGGATGTGTTAAGCCCCGCAGCTTATGCGAATCGTTAGCGCCGCGAGAATGCAGTGTAATGCTCGTTGGCCCCTTGTTCAGTGAGGGGTTTTAGTTGGTAGGTCGAGGTGCACCTTGAAAAGCGGAGCGTCGGAGCCGAAGTCCCGGCGGTTTCAGT
>WJLZ01000051.1 GCA_014728215.1 Chitinivibrionales bacterium | reverse complement strand
CGTTATACAATTATTTTGATTGTTGAACGCCGATGACGCTAATTTGGCTGATTATCGCTGTATTTTTTTAATTTTTAGTTTTCTGACCAGCGAATATCAGCATGATCAGCGTCATTAGCGTTCTATTTTGGACACGAGTGACTATAACTATTATGTTTAGATCGATCTGTTTTTGCATCACGGCCATCCTCTCTGTTCTGTTTCTCCAGTGCGGTAATTCCGGCAATTCTTCTTCTGAGTTCTATTACAAACCCAGTCCGAAACGCTCTCTTCCCATATACAAAGGAACACTTGAGGCGATAAAAAAGAAAAACCTTCTCAGGGTTATAACCCCTGAAAGTCCGCAGTCCGGCTTACCGCGTGAAGGCTCTCCCCTTTCTTTCGAGCGTGATATGTCGGAATATTTTGCCAGGCATCTGGAGGTCAGGATTCTTTTTGTCCAACCCTTGAGCTACGACAGCATAATTCCCTGGCTCTTATCGGGCAAAGGAGATATTGCGGTAGCATCGCTGACCGCAACGGAAAAGCGGAAAGAAATTGTCGATTTTTCCCGCCCGGTTAATCAGGCCAAAGAATTACTCATAGGACCGAAATCGCTTACGGAATCCATACGATCAATCGACGACCTCAAGGACAAAAAGATCGTTATCAGAAAATCATCATCCTACTATCGGACTGTACAACGTCTGAAAGATTCGATACCCGAACTGAAAGTCACTTTCGCTCCTGAAAATTTGCATACCGAAGAGATTGTACATAAAGTAGCGGAAGGAGAATACCCCTTAACAATCTGCGATTCTCACATTGCCAAAAACATATTTCATTACGAAACTGGAATAACCTCGCTTCTGGAGCTTACGGATTATCAAAAAATTGCCTGGGCTGTCGATAAAGACTGCCCGGAGCTTCGGGAGGAACTTAATGCGTTTATACTCGAGCAGGCCCTTACAAAACATCGTGCAGAGATATTTAAAGGAGACTGGGAAGAGATAAAAAATCGGAAAGTTTTACGGGTGGCAACCAGAAACAATGCCGCCACTTACTGGATTTATCGGGGCAAGGAAGTTGGCTTTGAGTACGAAATGTGCAAAGCCTTTGCAAAAAAACACAGGTTGCGTCTCGAGATGCTGGTTTCGCCAAACTGGAAGCAGTTGCTTTCGTGGGTCAATGAGGGCAAAGCTGATATTGCCGCTGCCTGCATCACTATTACTGAGGGACGGAAAAAGGACGTCGCCTTTGCATCTCCCCATTGCTATGCCAGAGAAGTTGTTGTTTGCCGTACCGATTCTTCCGGCAATGCCCTGATACAGGACACCTCCGGCTTAGAAGGCGCTACTCTTTATATGCGGAAAAGCAGTACCTACTATCGATCGATACAGGCTTTTCAGAAAAATACGGGCGTATCCTGCAAAATCGAATTCGTCCCCGAAAACATGGAGACCGAGGAGATTCTGGCCAAAGTAGCTGAAGGCGAGTATGAGGCTACGATCTCCGACGATTACATTGCCGGGATGCAACTCATTTATTTATCGAATCTTGCTGTGGCTTTCCCTGTAAGCGATACTCAGAATATAGCCTGGGCAACAAGAAAATCATCAAAGGAGCTTGGTGACGCCATTAGCGATTTTTTCACTACGACATCATACAAGCCCCGGGGTTTGCACTATAACATTCTTTATAATAAATATTTCAAAAGCCAGGAAAGAATTGCCCAGGCCCGTTCAACCGAGCGGACCGATACGCATGGGAAAATCTCTCCTTTCGATAGAATAATGAAAAAATACAGTGATAGATACGATCTTGACTGGCGTATGGTTGCGGCTCAGGCATATCAGGAATCCAAATTCAATCCCGATGCCCGAAGCTGGGTTGGTGCTGTGGGGCTTATGCAAATTATGCCTTCCACAGCAAGAGAACTCCGGGTGGGTGATATAACCAAACCTCCTGCCAATGTCCATGGGGGCACAAAGTATATGCGGCACCTCATTGAAAGATTCGATAAAGGGATTCCCTTCAGGGAACGATATCATTTTGCACTTGCATCATATAATGCCGGTTATGGTCATGTAATCGATGCCCGCAGACTTGCACAAAGCCTCAATCTGAATGATGATGAATGGTTCGGCAATGTGGAAAAAGCGATGCTTCTCCTTTCTAAGCCCGAATATGCAAGCAAAGCCCGGTACGGGTACTGCCGTGGCAGAGAACCGGTAACCTATGTAACGAACATTCGACGCCTCTATAATCATTACAGTCAAGTAGTTGAATAACGCATAATTGCCACCTGACTTCGGTTTTACAAGTAGCTGAATTTATATTTTAGTACTATGGATAAAAAGCCCGCGCCTATCAATATTGTCTGGCTCATGCTGGTTCTCATTGCAGTCGTCACCGCCGCATATACCGGAAAAATGGAAGCGACGGTTAATGCATTCATGGAGAGTGCAAAATCGGCGGTAAATCTTGCGATCGGTCTTATCGGATTTATGGCTCTTTGGCTTGGTCTGATGAAAGTTGCCGAAGAAGGTGGACTGACCCGTGCTCTTGCCCGTGGAATCCGTCCTTTGATGGTTCGCCTGTTCCCCCACGTGCCTGAAGACCACCCTGCCATGTCGGCCATGATAATGAATTTTGCGGCAAACGCGCTGGGAATGGGCAATGCAGCAACCCCGTTGGGAATCAAGGCAATGCAGGAACTCGATTCTCTTAACAAAGAAAAAGGAACCGCCACCAATGCCATGTGCCTCTTCCTTGCGATAAACACATCGAATATCGCTATTTTCCCCGGCGGGGTGATTGCGATACGCTCGGCCGCCGGCGCTTCAAATCCATCGGCAATTATTCCCTCTACTTTTCTTGCAACCCTCGGCTCGACTCTCACTGCGATCGCTGTCGCCAAATTCTTCGAATGGAGAGCACGGAAAAAAAATACTGCAGTCGTTGAAAGCAAGAAAGTACCTTCTGAACCTGAAAATGGTCCCGAAAATACAAAAGCGCCCTCATCCCTGAATCCACCCGGAATCGCAGGCAAACTGATTATCTATGCCACCATTGCTGCCTTTATGGGGGCGATTGTCTACCGTTTCATTTCGACCGAATCGCCGGCAGTCTTTGCCAAAGAACTCTACTCATTCTGGCTTCTTCCCATGCTCATGGCATTTTTTCTTATTTACGGCTATCTCAAAGGCGTTCACGTTTATGAAGCAGCAACAGAGGGAGCAAAGGATGGCTTTCATACCGCTGTACGAATAATACCCTTTTTAGTGGCCATTCTCGTCGCTATCGGGATGTTCCGTGCGAGTGGAGCTTTTGAGTTTCTGGTTGCCGTGCTCAACCCGGTAACCTCGCTCATCGGCATGCCCGCCGAGGCGCTCTCCGTAGCACTGATGCGCCCGCTGTCGGGAAGCGGCTCTTTTGGCATAATGTCTTCAATTGTAAATCAGAATCCAGACAGTTTCGTTTCGCTCCTTGTCTCGACCATGCAGGGATCGACTGAAACTACTTTTTATGTTCTCGCGGTCTATTTCGGCGCTGTCGGCATCAAACGAACCCGCCATACTCTTCCAACAGCCCTTACCGCGGATGCTATCGGCGTACTTGCTTCTGTCGGCATTTGCAGACTCTTGTTTTAAGGCGAACTAAAGGAGGTAGAATCATGCGTTTATTGAAATGCTTTCTCAGCAGTGTTGTTTCTCTGGTGTTGCTGATAACATTTTCCATACACTCCGAAGAAAAACCACAGATATTCTTATGTACGGATAATGCAGGAAATAATGCAGAAAGTGTCAAACTGGTCTATGGCTATATAAACGGCAAAAAAACCGCCTGCATTTCGGAACAGAAACTGCTTGAGCTTATGATCAAAAGCAAAGATCCTGTCGATACCTCGAAGGTGAGCTATGCCGGTGCACAACTTCAGGAGTCGGATCTCAGCAATGCAAATCTTGAAGGCTCCAATTTTACGGATGCAATACTTGTAAGCACAGACCTGCGGAGGGCAAATCTGCGTAATGCAAACCTGAAAGGCGCCGATTTGTCGGGAGCATATCTGAAAGATGCCGATCTCACCGGTGCCGATCTCACGGGCGCCGTTATCACCGGTGCATATTTCAACAAAACGGATCTTACGGAGGTTAAGGGTTTGAATATCGAAAACCTCCAGTTAACAAAAAGCCTCTATGAAGCCAGAATTGATTCAACGCTGCTCTTTGCCATTAAAGAATGCTGCCCGGATAAGTTGAAAGACCCCAAGTGGGAATGGAACAGTAACGAATGGTCCCGAGGAGTTGATTTTGACAAAAAGGCTAAACTCCCTAAAACTGAAGAGATGCGATAGTCCGGCTCATGGATAAAAACCTCAGCGGTAAAACAGCACTTATTACCGGCGCCGGAAGAGGTATTGGCAAAAACATTGCTCTTCACCTTGCCCGTGAAGGCGCTCATGTTGTGCTCAGTGCCCGTTCTGAACATCAAATCAACGCCCTTGCCGCCGAAATCACCCGTTCAGGCGGCTCTGCAAGGACTGTGACTACGGATATTTCCAGAGAACCAGAGATTACTTCGCTCTTTCGAACTTTAAAAGAACAGTCAGCATCGCTTGACATTATGATCAACAACGCAGGTATAGGACTTTTTGGAGAAATTGCCGATCTATCGACCGAAGATTTCGACAGGGTTATCTCAACCAATCTCAGAGGCACGTTTCTTTGTTGCCGTCAGGCCATGAAAATCATGATCCAGCAAACGAGCGGCTATATTATCAATATTGCAAGTGTTGTTGGAATCAAAGGTTATCCCAACCAGGGGGCGTATACGGCGAGTAAGCACGGCATAATGGGGCTTACCAAAACACTTGCCGTCGAGGCGCAGAATCATGGAATCCGGGTTTCGGCAATTCTACCGGGAGGAGTCGATACCGAGCTTGCAGGACAAGCCCGTCCTGAGCTCGACCGCTCACTTTTGCTCAGTCCCGAAGACATCTCTCACACAGTGCTCTTTCTGCTCTCTCTCTCAGAGCGGGCTGCAATCGACCAGATATATATACGGAGAAAAAACAGTACACCGTTTTAGATGTCGATTTATCCTCGACTCATCCTGCTTTTTGACGGCCTTCGGTGAACATCTGCTTATAGAAGAAGAGTTTAGGATCGGTCACTTCATAATAGCGATTACCGAAACGGGCACCGCCTCTGCCAACGGTCTGGATTCCATAGCCGATATGGACATGTGGTCCGCTGGTCCTGCCGGTCATGCCGATAGTTCCGATAGCATCGCCCTTTTCAACCTTGTCTCCCGACTTGAAATAACGTTTGTGCATGTGGGAAAAGAATATCACCGTGCCATTGTTGACAATGCCGAGGGTCCTTCCGGCCGCGGCACTCCCATACCAGTACACGGTACCGCCCACAGGGGCAACAATTTCGGCACCCAATGCCCCGGCAATATCAATACCGTAATGGGGACGGCCACCACCGCTTCCCCGTTCACACCAGTCTCCGGTTATGTAGGGATAATCATCTTTTACAAGGGAAACAAAAAATTCATAGACCGGCAGAAGCTCTTTTTGCCGGGGATTGTCCACTGTTGCCGGGGGATAGAAATTCATGGAAATTCCCGGTGCTATCCAATCGTATCGCTTGATTTTCTTTTCTCCAGGCATTCGGGTTTTATTGTAAATATCGACGGTTTCTTTAATATACGAGTTAATTTCCCGTCCACTGGGAACAAGGGCTCTGAACCGGCAAAGCGCATATTTTGCAAGCTTATAAATCGATTCACCTTCATTGAAAGTGTGGGTAATAATCCCCTGCCCCGATTCTATCAACTGCTGGGGAGCAATAGGTCGTGGCGCCTCCACATTGGCTACCGGTGGGTTGCCCGCCATTATCAAAGCAAATATGAGAAGCGCAGCAATTTGATACAGAGGCCGGAATTTAGCAGCTCTGAGAGCCTTTCTGTTCTTGGGCTCCAGACTGTTGAGAACAAACTGGACCTTTTTGGCGAGATCGATAAAGGCTCTGGAAGCTGTTGAATATTGTTTGAATTGACTCACCGGTTTTCCCTCATCCTGAGCATCTCTCACCGTTGCCGACTCGGGGATTTCCAGATCGAACATCATTGCCTGAGGTAACATGGAAACACCCGAATCGTTGCGAATTACCACCTGCTCACAAAGGCTGTCGAGAAACTTCCTGTTCTCGTACATGGTGCGGGTTTTGCCTTTAATTTTTGAATCCCGTTTTCCAAAAACCTCATTTTTCACAATCCGCAGCCGTACATTGGGATTCTTCGCAGAAAGCTCTTTTACCTGTACCAGATAATCCCGCAGACTTTTAGTTGAAAGCGCATTCAGTGTTACCGGAATTAAATTCAAATCGCTGTGGCAGTAGAGGGATCTGGTCGTGAAATTCCAGACCGAAGGCGTATCAATTACAATGTATTTGTAGTAGGAACGGCAAAGCTGGAGGTTAAACAGAAAGTTCTGTAACCGAAAAACGTTTACGTTGTTATACAGATCGGCAGTAGCGGGAATGAGATCCAGCCCCGGTAGGATTCGCACCCGGAGTTTGGTAATATCACCCTCTCCGACGATACTCGAAAAAAGTTTTGATTCGGCAGAATGTACCCAGTAACTCGCTTTGGCTTTCCAGGTATCTCGATCCGGGGGTATTCCCCCATCGGGAGAATATCTTTTTTTAAAAAGGTGCCATGAAGAGGAGCCGAACTCTGACGGGTCTTTACCAAAGGCATGTGTCGCGCTCCCCTGTACATCGAGATCGATTAAAAGCGTAAGGCCTTTTTTGGCCAGTGCAGATGCCAGATTGGTCGCAACCGTCGATTTCCCGACACCACCCTTGATATTAGCGACATGAATTACGCCGCCGTTATCGGTATCGGTAAAGACGAATGCATTTGAAGACCGTGATGCCATCGCTGCAATTCCTTTTCTCTTATTCGACGACGCTGATTAAATCCTGAATGTCGGTAGGTTCGCGCAAGATTCTATCCTGCTCGTGCGACTCACGTCCTTGAATCGAAGAAAAGTTCTCCGGAGCATTAAAAAACACAACAGGGATTTTATTAAGGCGAGGTGCAAAATTAAAATAATTATAAATCGCCGTTCCTTTCCGCCAGGTCGTGACATCAAGGAGTATCCTGTCCGGTGAAGTCTCCTGCATAGTCGTCATAAAATCGTTGCTGCTCGAGCAACAGGTAACATTAGTGTTCTTTTTCCCCAGTGAATCTGTCAGCGCATCCCGGGTTTTTCGTGATTCATCAAATACAAGAATTTCCATGACACCCTCCACAATTATTCGATCGGAAGATTAATAATAAAAGTAGTTCCTTTACCTAATTTACTGTCAATTTCAATCGTACCGTTATGCTTATCAATAATGTTTTTTGCAATAGCCATGCCAAGCCCTGTCCCCCCTTTTTTTCCGAAAGTAACAAAGGGCTGAAAGATTTTTTCCTGTACATGAGCGGGCATTCCATTGCCGGAATCACTGATTTTAATAATAGCACAATTATCTTTTCGGGTCAACTCTATTCCGATTATTCCTTCAGTTTGAATAGCTTCTCTGGCATTGTTCAGAATATTTGTAAAAACTCTGGTAAGACGATCGAAATCAGCCTGAATTTCAATCCGTTCGGAACACTCAAATTCGATTGTAATACTACTGTTGGAAAATGAACTTTTGAATCCAACCAGCAGATCTTCAAAATACTTTTTGAGCACGATGGCTGTCTTCTCAAGTTCAATTGATTTCCCTCGCACAAAAAGAAGCAGCTCCGAATTCATCTTTTCGATATAGCCAAGACGATCTAAAATGATATCGCAATAGCTCTGGATTTTGTGCTCATCCGATTTCCTCCGGATAAGCTGTACGAATCCGCTGATACCACTGAGCGGATTTCTCATATCATGCACAATCGAAGAAAGCATAGTACCGATCAGCGCCTGTTTTTCAGACCGCCGTTTTTCTTCAAGGACATCTCTCATCGCTAAAAAAGAGACGGTCTGTTCTGCAATAACCCTAATATAATCATACGAAACCAGCGTCGCGTACGTCTTCTGTTCTTCATTGTTCTGTATAGCAATATAACCTATCGGACACCGATCCCGCTGCAAACGGGCCCATACAATCCCCGGAGCATGAAAAAAGTCCTGTTTATTTTCATCGTTTTTATAACAATTAGCCTTTTGGAGCAATGTTTGCATATAGCCTGGACATTTCCTGCGATCGACCTCTTCCCAGTATCGCTGCCCATATCGTGTATGATAGCTGTAATTGCTGACTGTTCCACTCTTTGTTTCCAGTTGAAACATACCGCAAACACCATTCATTGCTTCGAGAAGATTTGATAAGATTACCTCAAATACCTGTTCCATATCCATGGAAGGATTGATATCCTTTTGAATGTCGAGCAATAATTTCAGCTGAACGCAATTACGCCGTATATCGTTATTCATCTCGACATTTTCGATCGAAAGGCCTGCCTGTGTCCCCAGGACACTGATCAGCTCTTCATCTTTTTTTGTAAATAGCCCCTCATTTTTGTTCAGCACCTCAATCGCACCGAAAGCATCACCGTTTCGATTTACAAGAGGAACACACAGGATATTCCTCGTTTCATACCCGGTTTTTTCATCAATCAAAGGATAAAAATTTTTATCGGTGGCGACATCGGGAACATTGAGAAGCCTGTTCTTTTTGATAACTTCACCCACAATCCCCTTTCCTTCGGGAACACGGATAACAGTTTCGCCATCGGCAAGCACGGTCCAGAGTTCACGGGTGGTACGGTCGAGGATAAAAATTGATGCCCTGTCTGCATCGATCAATTCTACGGTAAGGTCTTTTATAAGACGAAGAAGGGAGAGAAGGTCTGTTTTGGCACTAATTTTTTTTGAGAGCCCGATAAGGGCTTCTGTTACAGTGATTTTTTTTCTTTGTGCCATCAGACCTGTTGAGGGGCAAAAGCGAATTGATACGGTTTACGAGGACTGGAAGTATCTCCGAAAGGAGGATCAACCTTTTTTCGTATTCAATTCTATGAGCAAATTTTCAGCATCCTGCTTCAATTCGACAGCAGAGGTATCGGATACTATTTCGTTGCAAAGTGCAACTGCTTTATCGTGATTGTTCAGGCTTTTATTAATTAAAGCCAGTTTCCACCGTAGAGCAGGGGCTCGATAGCCATAATGCTCTTCCTGGAGTGCCTTTTCAAAATATGAAACAGCTTTGTCGAGCTCACCCATCGACTCATAACAGGTTGCTGTTGCTTCAAGTGCACCACCGGTAATAAAACTTTTTCCCTTGCTTTTGTTTTTAGCCATTTCAAACCAGTTAATAGCTTCATCATACCGGTCCTGTTCACGAAGAATGTGCCCGAGCAAATATGCTGCATAGGCTGCCTGGGGAGTATTGCCATGATTCTCGGTTACCAGTGCAAGCGCTTCAATAGCTTTCTGGTTATTACTGGAAGTGTATGCGATCATGGCATTGCCAAATGCCTTTTGTGCCTTGCGCAGGCTGCTTGCTGCCATATGGTTGTAGCCCATTACGAGAAACATTGCAAGGATAATGCCTGCAACCCCTGCAATAATTATCGTACTGTGCTGAGTGGCTTTTTCCTTGATATTGAGAAGGAATTCAATAAAAGGATCTCTCTTAATATCCTGTTTCTTTTTGCTATACTGTATATTCACCGTAGCCTCCTGAAAAAATTACATAGTGCTGCCGATTCAGGTGGTAAAAAAAACTCAATTATATTACCCAACGACAGCCATAGTTATTAAAAATGCTTCTCCCATAAGCTTATAGTCAAGGTATAGGTCCCTATGAAAGAAAAATATCCCAATAAATGGAGTAAAAACCGGTTTAAGTGGGTTTTTTGGGTTTTCATTTCGATTACTCATTATATTTTGCCGCAGCCGATCTATTATTATCTCTTCATTTGCTCAGTTAAAGCTTGAATTGAAATGCCAATGGATTTATAATAGATTTTAAGCACATAATATATACTCTTCTCCCCGGATTTTTTATGGACCCCATTCAGGACCGTCTACATCACCAGGTCGAAATTTTAAAATCTCAGTTAATGAACAGTTCGCTTATTAACGAACTGACAAAGGTCATGCAGTCATGCACCGATCTTGAAAATATAATAAAAACGCTTCTTTTGGGCATCCAGGAAATCCTTCAATTTGACCGGGTAATTCTCTTCAATATTGACAAAGAAAACTTCTTTCTGAAACCTCAGTCGTGGGTTGGCCTGGAGAATATAACTCCAGAGGATTTCAACATACCTCTCGGTTTTGAAGGGGGAGAGATAACCGATGCGATCTTTCTCAACCGTCATCTTATGGTCCAGGAGCCTGATGTGAATTTCGATCTGTTCCGCAGCAAGCTGGGATCGAACTCATACCTTGTCATACCTCTTCTGAGTAAAGCCACCAAAAAATGCTGGGAATTCAAATCATGCACTATGACCAGTTGCCAGGCTTATGAAAGCCACAATCCCTACTGCTGGAGTATTCCCGGAGCAGCCGAATTCCTGTCGGTTTCTTCTGAAGATGAACGGCGGAGACATTGCATTCAATGTCAATGTTTTAAATGTGACGGCGTTTTCTGGATGGACCGGAATAGTACCGAAGCGCCGATTACCAACGATGATATTGTCATTCTTACGACAATAATTACCCAAGCCGGAATTATAATCGAAAACTTCCGTATTCTTGATGCACTTGAGCAGGTTAACTCAGAGTTGTCACAGACAAACGATCAGCTCAAACAGGTTAACCACGATTTGCAGGTTGCCCAATCGAAAATCAACAATGATCTCGAACATGCGCGAACCATACAGCAAGGACTTTTACCCCAGAATCTCCAGGACACGCCAGCATTTTCAATCGGTGCCCGGTATATTCCCGCCCAGGCGGTTGGCGGCGATTATTACGATGTCTTTGAGATAAAGCCCGACACCTACGGAATAATTGTCGCCGATGTTTCAGGGCACGGTGTGGCTTCGGCATTGATCATGTCGATGGCAAAGGTGCTCCTTAAGACCTTCGCCGGTGATGAAATTTCTCCTCAGAAAACACTCGAACGGATCAACCAGACCTTTTTGACCGAAATTAAAACCGACAATTTCGTAACGATTTTCTATGCAATTTTAGATGCCGGCGCATCAACGCTCCACTATACCTCGGCAGGCCATTGCCCGGTGCTTGTAATCAATAAAGATAAAAAAAGCAGCAGCCGCATCCCTGCCGACGGTCTCTTCCTCGGAGTCTTTCCCGATATGATGCTCAAGGAGAGCTCCTACTCTTATCGGGCAGGCAAAGAACGGCTTATCCTCTATACTGATGGTTTAACTGAAGCACAAAATGGATCGGATGAGATGTTTGAGCTTGGAAGGCTTGAAGATATTGCCCTGAAAACTTCTTCAATAGAACCGAAAAAGTCGGTTGATGAAATTCTACAGTTTCAAAGAAAATTCTGCGGTCCCGGCAGAATCCCTGAAGACGATATTACCCTTCTTGTGATCGATTTGTAGTATTTGTAGAAGCTTTGTCTTTCCACTCACCAGAGATTAAAATCCAAATCTCAGCGAAGTATTAATCACGTACAGGACTGTAATCGTATTGAGTTCATAGGATGCATCAACAATGAGATATTTACCGAACAAGGCTTCGGTATTTGTCCGTATTCCCAAACCTCCCGTAAATTTCCACGGTGTATCATAATTGGCCTGGATCTCCTTTTCGGCGCCAAGGCGTAATTTGACGACACGGAAGAACTCCTGTTCAATACCACCGGCCATTTTCCAGGGCTGATCTTTATAAAGAGGTATCTGGTTGTTTGATACCAGAAGGGTTGAATAACCGGCACGGAACATACCGCCGACATTCATCGTTGCAGGTTGATACTCAATGTAATTATATCCTCTCAAAGTGTTATTTACACGTTCGAATGCCAGAAGATCTTTAAAGAGTATGCCACCGCGAACTTTTTCGGAAAGTTCCGCCATGAGTCCGAGGTCAAGCCCGACACCGAATGTTTTCTGGCTTGATGTTGCATTGGCATTTTCGGGCGATGATATGGTTTTGACCCGCACTGAAGTTCCTGCTGCAACCGGACGAAGGAATGGAAGAAGCCTGTTGAACTTATAGGACATGGAACTGATGAAGGTAATCTCATTCAACAGCTTATCGGTATCACCACTGTAAAGAAACCCCTGCCCGAAGCCGATTTCACGGGTGGCCTTGTTCACATAAGAGAGAGCAATGTTATTCAGCATGCCAAACCGGTACTGATATTCAACAGCCGCTTCCGGATTACTGACCCAAGCAATTCCTGCAGGATTGTAAAGCACTCCATAGGCGTCATCCGACAACGCGACATAACAATTGGCAAGAGCGGCCGGCCGTGCCGACATGGGAATATGAATGGCTCCTGTAGGAATACCTGAAAGCTTATCATCAAAATCAGCCTCGTACCCTTCACCCTTTAAGCTTCCACTCGCAATAGCCCAGATCAAACCTGCGCCGAGGGTAACTCCCGAGGAAATAAGCCATTCCTTTTCATTATTGATTTCGGGTCCAAAATACTTCTGAACTCTTATCTCAAGCTCTTCATCAACATACCCGTGCAGTTTTGAAACTGCAACACGAAGCAAATCATCAACGTCAACTCCCGGCTCGCTTTCCAGGCTGACGGCTTCGATAGTCTGTTTGCTCTCAACATCCAGAAGCGCAAGCTTCAAACCAAACGTTTTCTCATTTTTATCCAGACTGCCGTAGAGCATTCGTTCCAGTCCGATCGATTTACCCACCTCACGCACACACCGTGGATCCCGGCAGCGACGAGGGAATTTCTCTTTTATCTGCTCGAAAGCATCCTCGATGTTTTGTTGAGTGTATATTTTATAAAACCCGATCTCTTCAAGCAAAACAACCACATTATCCTGAACCTTCTGAGCAAACTGAGCATCTCCTCCCGTGATATCAAGGTCCAGTACACCGATGCGGATTTTTGATTCCTCTCTGCTCTGCTCCCTTTCTTCTGCAAAAAGCGAACACAGAACACATAAAAACAGCATTGCACCAAGTTTGTGAAATCTTCTCACGATTTCCTCCGATTCTTCTCTATGCTATTTGATAAGGATAGCCTGTTTTTTGAAATGCTTTGTTTTGCCACTGTTATCTTTAATACTTAAAACCACGATATACCTGCCGTTACGGCACATCAGTTCACCCGCTTGATAATAGTACCCCTGATCACTTAACTTCAACTCATATTGTCTGTCGGATTTTCTGCCGTCCCACCAGACATAATTATCACCGTTGGTGACATTCAAAATTGAAGCATAATAGACCATATCGCCCAATACATTGAATATTCGCAAATCGGCCTGCACATAATTATCGCGGTAATCGGGGGTAAAGATTATCCACGTTCCGCCATTAACACCGGAGGGTGGCTGAGGCAGGGCCTCAAACTCATCACTTTGCCAGCTATAGTAGGGTGAAAAAGGATTGGGCAAAATGCGTACCCCGGCAGTCTTTTTGCTTGCCGGTGTAGCAAGAATTGCATAGCGTGAAAATCCCGGAGTAAGGGCACTGATAGTCATACCGTCTTCAGCAACAACAGAATTACTCAGTGTATCCCATACAAGGCTGTCTTCGTTCCAACGGGCGACAAAAAAGGAATTGCTTTCTTTCCTGGCTCTCTCCTGAAAAGAGATTGGAATCTCGAGTTGCAATTTAATACTGTCACCGGGTTTTGCCGGAAGCGCGACACCATTGACTTCGGTAATATCATAGGCTTCTCCAACCAATTTTATGTCTTCCCCACCTCGTTCGAACAGATTAGTGAGACTGGGAACCCCCACCTGCAGAAGCCCTGTTTCGTTTGCACTCACAACACTGTCGGGAAGAATAATTGTGCATCCTTGAAACGTATTAATTGTGTCCTTTGTCGATTTCTGAACAATAACTTTTTGAACCTGCAAACCCGATTTCTTGGGATTGAGTGGTTTATAATTGTACTCCCCTACTATATATTGACCCGATGTATCTCCGGCAATCGCCGTGATGGATACCCATCCGGCAAAATCCGACGATGGCGAGAATGCGCCGTTTTCGTTGATGCTTCCTGCATAGGATGGGCTGATTGCCCATATGGGTGTTAGTGCAACCGCATTCCCCCGGGTATCATATCCGTTGGCAACGAATTCAGCCCGGTTTCCTTCGGCGGTAGTAATGGGATTAGGATTCCCCGGATCAATACGTTTGACATCCACACTATCGAGATTGGATTTCATAATATCGAAGGTAAATGAAGCCGTATTGATTGCACCGGTTTTCATTAACGACGGATCGACGGTCACCGTTACGATAGTTATCGTACTTCTGGATGTGTCTACCTGTCCGGCTTTTGGAGTTGTTACCGTTGTCGTGATTCCCTGCGAGGGAACAAGCTGACACCCCTGAGGATTGCTGTAATCCCAGGTTATCAGACTGCTCTTTGCCGGGTCCGATGCAATCGTTGAATCGATGATATACGACGATCCGTAGTATCCCTTGAATCGGAGTGATATCTGATAATTTGCAGGAAAGAGCAGCGTATCTTCAGTAGACGGCACGATTTCAATTTTACTGAGTTTCCTATTTGGGGTTACATAAGCCTGAAATGACTCCTGAGAATAGCCGTAGCGGTCTTCTCCGATATAAACCACAAAATAGTATTCAAGATAGGTTCCATCTTCCTGGGGAATAAACTCAAAAACATACTCACTGCTGCCTGTTGTTTTGACAATAGAATCATAGACAATAGAAGAAAGCGGTTTCTTATACAGATATGCAGAATCTATGGCGATTGAAGATTTAATTGACAGCGAAACCTTGTCGTTGGCGATATGGAGCGTATCTTTTATGGTATGGACTACCGGCAAAACCATGCTTTCGGTATGGGTGTCGGCAGAATCGGGGACAGTAAAGACATGTTTTGAAAGGTCGAGAATAGAATCGGCAACTGCATCCACAACCACCCGATAGGATCCGGGGCCGATTTTATTGAGTGTACTGTCCGGAGCCATAGTCTTTGTGATGGGCGATTGCACCTTGATGGTGCTGGTTAAGTCCTGTCCCTGGTTAACCGACCAGGCGATGGTCTTTTCACCGGGGATCATATCAATCTGCAGGCTTGGAACATTGACTGCAGCACCATCAACGATATTGAATGTATCTTCGGGGGTCACCGCCTGAACCACAAACCCTTCCTTACCGGCAACAACATAGACTTCATTATCGGGAATATTGAGAATTTCGAACGCACCGTCCAGGTCGCTTTCCGCCGAACCGACAACGTCATTGGACGCTATACTGACAAGCGAGACTTCAACGTTGCTCAACTTCCCCACAACAGCCCCCGTAGAGGGGTCCACCTGCTGAACGGTTCCGCTGAGTGATGCATAGGCCCGAAGCGTGTCGTTGAGGACAACAGTTCCCGAGCTCTGAAGATCAATCGAATCGATGGTCCCGTTAACATATCCATCCGCAACAGCCCAGTAGATATAGGTTTTACCGCTGGTCAAACTAATCTCGAAATCACCGAATGTTGCATCCGATGTAGCGGCAAGCGTATCGGTTGTTCCTCCGCTTTCTTTGAAATAGATCTTTGCTCCGGTAATAGGACTGTAGACGGTATCGGTGCCCGATCTCGTTCTGCCGAAGACATATCCATTGATAACGGCAGCACGGGCCTGCATGGTAATATTTACCTGACGAGAACTGACAATATCATATGTTTTGGAGAAAGTCACAAATCCGGTCTTTGTTGCATAAATTTTGTAGGTACCAGATTCAACCGAAAAGGCATAGGAACCATCCTGGGGTGTTGATGGAACCTCATCGACCAGCACATCATTTTTATACAGTTTCACATTGGCGCCGATAACTTCCTGTCCCTTCGTATTTTTCACGACACCCGAAATGGAAAAGGGAACCTTGGAAAGTATAATTTTTCCGAAGTTTACATTCTGACCATAGGAAACAGAGGTGTCTTCCATCAGAGAAGTGATATATCCGGTTTTCTGCGCCCAGACATCCCAGTCTCCTTCATAGCAGGTAAGCACAAAACTTCCAAATTTATCGGCTTCATCAAAGATCGTGTCGTTTTGATCTGATACGGCGTATACCTTTGCAAGATTTATTCCCGCGCCGGACTTGTCGAGTACTGATCCGTAGATTGTAGCTTCGGGACGCTCCATATAAATTGTTATATCGGTGGTGGCATCCTCGGTAATGGTCACTGTCTTGGTAACGCTTTTGAATCCGCTTTTTATTGCAGTAATACGGTAGGTCCCCACTGGCCTGTCGCGATTGAGCTTTCCATTATCATCGGTATAGAAAAGAAGCGGATTCTCCAGAGATCCATCGAGGACATCCACTTTGATTTCCACCAGTCCCACCGGGCTGTTAACCGAAGATTCGCCGGAAGTAATCTGCTCCAATGTAGTTATTTTCAATTTACCGGAAGGTAATTCATAATCGAACGCGGTGGTATCGCCGGCCTTTCCGGCGCCCCGGTCGTCTACTGCAATCACTTTCCAGGTATAATGGTTTTTTGTCAGAACATATTTGGCATCGACTGTCACCGAAGCGGTATCGGTACTGTCGCTTCCAAAATCACCTGCAGAAACTTCGTTATCCCACACCGCCATCTGAGCAGTAACTCCTTCAATATCATTAGAGGCGACATAGGCATAAATTTTATAGGTGTTGGTCTTTGGATCGAGATTGGTCCATTTGAATTCGATAGTTTCATCGGAGATTGAAGCACCCTGGATTGGATAAATATTTATCGGGGTTCGTATAGTGTCATCAGGATCGCCTTCGATAGTAAAAATCTTTGGTAAACCGAATCTAGTCGAGGTGTAGGCCGGATGATTTCCATAATTGTTCAGGATCACAACCGAATAGGTTTTTCCCGGTGACAACGGAGGCGGCGCTGCGGTAATGGTGCCTGAAGGGTCTGGCGCGCCATACACGATCTGTGTATTTGGTGTGATTGCCTGCCATACGATACTGAGTCCTTCAACATCGAAACCATCACCCCCGGAACTGTCGATAACGATTTTTTCATCCGATAAAATCACGTGATAATAAGGAACCCCCGGATTTACTTCCCATTCAAAGGTTGGCGTTAGATCGGGAATCAGAGAATCCGACGGCTCAGTGAGAGACGTAGCCTGCTTTGTTTCGATAATCATCTGAAGTTCATTTGAATATAACGTATCGGGCTGCTGAGTAATAGGGTTCATATAGGGGAATGCGACGATATAATAAAAAACCCCGGAATTCATATCGACTTGCGAATCCGGACGGAATGATATCATACGCTGCTCGGGGTCGGAGCCCGGAATCAGCCTGTTATAATCGACATCGAGATTAGCGCCTTTAACCACCACCTTATTTCGTCCTTCAATGCTCGAACCATTGGGAAAGCGGCTGAAATAAATATCCCCCGAGTCGGGCGTCGTGGTTCCCATGCGGTCGGTTCCGGCCCAAGAGATCTTGATAACCGTATCTGCCGAAACTGCGGAAATTGGAAAATCGATGAGTACATACGGCGTTGTCTGAGCCGTTGCGGTAAATAGAGAAGCAGCAAGCAACGCTCCAACCATATATTTTTTCACATTCATTCAATCATTCCTTTCGCAATACTTTGCAAATTAGAAATAGTAGTATACGCCTGTTTTCAAAGCGAGTAAAGGCAGAACATCAAGTTCCAGCAGTAGCTGTATCTTGGTTCCCAGGGCGGAGCCGAAATTTAATACCGGAAACATCGGCGAATCACCCAGAAGAATGTAATTAGCAGCATCGGGAATCGCCGTTTTAACGGCATCCCCAAGGATATGCTCCTGGTCATCCCAGGCAAAATCCATAGTAAAGACACCCAGGTTAAAAAAGGCACTGCGCCACTTACCACTGAGCATAATCACATTATCTACCGTCACTCCCAGATCGAGATTCACGTAAGAAGTATCCCCCCCCGATAGTGAATCTTCTTCATCAACCGATTTAATCCGCCATACCGAATCGAGTTCCATTTTGACATCGCCGAAAACCTTGGTGTAAGAAAGGTTTAACTTATCACGGACGATATCAAAGGCCAGGGTATGGCCGCTTGGCATTTTCCATGCCATGTCATCATCGGTTGTATGTTTGAAATTAACCGTTTCATTCTGTTCCAATTGACTTATGACTGCTGGATCGAGAAGCTGATCCTGAGAGAGTGTGACATCAAATGTTTCGGGATCGATGAAAAAGGGCAAGGTATAATCTGCTTCCAGGAAACCTGCTGCACGGGTGTCGACACCGAAACGGGAAGTAATCGTGAATCTCCAGTACTTAACTCCAAATGACGGTGACCAGGCTTCGGCAAGATAGTTTGCCCTTGCCGCGCCACCAAGCGAATAGTTCAAGGGAATCCGTGAACTGATCATTTCCTGATCGATATCGGCATAACCTAAAATATCGACATTTATCTTGCTCCGAAGATTGAACATAAAAACGTGACGGTGCAGATTGAGGGCAAAAATCAGGTCCCGGTTCACACGGTAGGCATAGCCGAATGTCATAGTTTCCCAGGACATATCAAAGTCCATCGGAACATTGATTGCCCCACGCATAAGTAAGGAAATACCATCATCAGGCATACTGGTGGCAGCCTTTGCGCTCGGAAGTCCCAGTGTATTGAGATAATTGAGATAAACATTTTCGATATTCGAAAAGCTGCATACCCCGCCCAGCATGGGCACATCAATCATAAAACTGGTATTGGGACTCTGACGGGCACTGAATTTAGGTGCTAATTCTTCACCATCGGTAAATAACGCACTATCGGAAAAGACGGAATCGACAGGTTTACTGTACACCCGAGCAATTTCCAATGGATTGACGCTCTGTTCGATCGGAATATTTATTCCAAAATAGCCCCGCGGGTATTCAAAGGAAACATCGGTTGGAGCACGAAGTAAATCGTAATTAAATCCGATCGAAAACCGTGCATCAAATACCGGTGCAGTAATTTCAGGAGAAAGGGAATCGAATGAGATATCCTGCCCGTAGGCAATCGAAACTATTCCAATCAGCATTACCGTCCGGCATGAAAACAATTTTCTCATGCGCTACCACCTTTTCGAAAATTTAAGTTAAAAATCTTAAAGGTTATTATATCGTTCAATGAATAAGCGTGTCAATAAAAAAGATGCTCGATTCGGCAAACAAAAAAGCACAAAGGCTTTATACACCAATCTCGCTCTTCATATTTTTACAAAGGATAACGCTTGTCCGTTTGCATACCAGGGGCCAAAGGCGATATGTTTCAGAGAGAAGATGAATTAGTAGGAGGTGTATCCTGTGTGTCGCGGGTGAGAGACAGGATTTATTCTTAGAATGAAGACGGCTGTTCTTTCTTTTTAAGCGCACTTACAATTTTTTTCTTCATCTCACTTGAATACTTGAACAGCGGAACGACTCTTTTTTGCAACGGAACGACTTCTCCGGTTTTAGGATTCCGTGCCGGACGCGGTTTGCGGGTCTTAGTGTAAAAGGTACCGAATCCGCGTACTTCGATATTCTTACCATCTTCCAGAATTTCGGAAATGCTATCAAGAAGTTCTTCGACAACAATCTTTGTATCTGCCTGGGTAAGTCCGGTTACTTTTGAAACGTCTGCGATTAGATCATGTTTTGTTGTATTAGCCACACATCCTCCCAGCTTATGTATTACCTAAATATCTTATAATTCACATGAAAAATCAAGGAAAAAATGGAACACATAAATAATTAACTTTCAAAAACTCTTGCATCCGGTGTAAGTAACAATCGAAACTCTTGAAGGTCACCGAAGAATTCTTTGATAGCTGGAATTCGTCTATCAAGCAATCGCCTCCCGGCTCTTCTGTTTAATATAATCTTTTTAAATGACTGTATAAAAGCAGGATAGGATAATGCATCTTCAACTGCCTTTTTGTTCGCTGCAACAATCATACTGCAATATAGAGAAGAGTGTAATTTTTGAAGGTGGTTATCCAATGAATTCTTCAACCGCTCAAGGGAATAAGGATCTTTCAGCAGGCGGTCGAGAACGGCCAGCTGGTTTTCAATATCACATTCGGCAAAATCCAGGGTATTGGTTTGAAGCATTTTTTTATCAAAGTGGGCGCTAAATTTTTTAAAAGAGGCATATTCAGATAATCTGTAATGCCTTTTCAGGGCCGAGAAATACTTTTTCTTTAATTTTGCAGCCGATATCCACTCTGCGGGCACAGGCAGTCGGGAATAAAACAATGAAGTATCAAAAGCTTCAGGAGACGAAAAACCTTTTGCTTTCCTGCCCGTTACAACTTTGTTATAAAGCCAGGGTTCAAAAAAGGCATATCCGAAACCTTCAGCAACCGAAGTGGTAATACAGACATCACATAACGATATAAGGAGAGGAAAGACCGGTAATGATTTCATATACGATGGAAGCAGTGATGAAATACGATTAACATCAAAAACAACCGTCAAAGCATTCCTCCTGCAAAATTCTTTTATGGTGTCAAAGAGCTTTATGTCGGCCCGGGTTTTCCCGGTCCCCCCTATTACCAGATTCGCCTTCAGCATTACACACCCATAAAGGATGGATTCCACAACATTTTTTCTTCCCAGTATCCGAACCGGATAAAAAACAATCCTTTTTGATGGATCAAATCGGGTAGCATCCTCGGCTGCAAGCCTGACAAGGGCATTTTGTATATATTCCTTATCCTTGGGGCTCAGGGATGTATCGATTGGAGGTGGAAATACCGGATTAGGCACTTGCCGGGAAATTACCCCTGCGGTATTCAACACCTGGGCGGTACGGTGATTTAAAACAACAAAGCGTACATTTCCGGTTTCAGGATATATTTCGGACTTGAATTTTTTTCGAAATCCCGCCACCCGTTCGATTTCATCGAGCATCCTCATCCGCCCCTCCTCGGCAAGATCGTGAATTACCGAAACAAACTGCACCATCGAAGAGGGGCTGCGGTACTTTTTGCATAGTTCCGCAAAGGCTGACGTCAGAGCACAATTTTTCCCCAATGTCATATTGTGTCCAACGACGCAAACCGGTAATTTCAGCTCATGATTTTCGATAATATTTACCAAAAGGGAAACAAGGCGCCTCCGACACTTCTCGAACACGACTCCCGAACGATAAGAATGGTAATCGCAATCGGGAGCATGGATAAGTCTCACTCCGCTTTTAAAACAGTTTTTTCTCTCGATCAAACTGCATATAATTATATTTTGTGCTTCACCACTATGCCGGCACCGATTGAAAGCTTCAGCATAATGCTCCATCACTTTGGTGACACCGCCGATTCTATTATGATAATGGATTTGAATGAATGTCTGAGGAAACAAGATTTTCTCCCGGTCTCCGGTTTCAGTCATGCTCCTCCCTCACGTCGGAAGACTTCTTTTTTGTAAACCTCGGGTGAAAACTACGGTGAACTTCCTTCAGGTGTTCTCTATCGATATGCGTATAGATTTCAGTTGTAACGATATTGGCATGTCCCAGCATCTCCTGCACAAAACGAAGATCCGCTCCACCTTCGAGAAGGTGAGTTGCAAAAGAATGCCTGAAAGTATGAGGAGAAACTTTCTTTTTTAACCCCGAAGCGATTACGTACTTTTGGATGATTTTCCAGATTCCCATCCTCGAAAGACCGGTTCCCCGCATATTGAGAAAAAGTGTGCTGTCGGTGTGGGGCTTGGAAAGAAAAGGACGCTCGGTATCGCAGTAACCACGTATCCATTGAAGAGCGATCTCCCCCACAGGAACGATTCGCTCCTTTGAGCCTTTACCGAAGATACGGATCAGTGATTCTTCAAAAAGCACCTGCTCATAGGCTACTTCCGACAGCTCGGAAACTCGCATGCCTGTTGCATAGAGAGTCTCCAGCATGGCTTTATCACGCATTCCGCATCGTTTCCGGGTATCTATGGCATCGAGCACTCCCATAATCTCATCCACCGTCAATACCGAAGGCAGATAACGGTTCATGCGAGGTCCTTCAAGAAGCTCTGTTGGATCTTCTTTAATAATATCCTCTGCCACTAAAAAACCGAAATAGCTCCGAAGCGTCGAAAGGGTGCGTTGAATGGAGCTGGATGAAAATCCAACATCGAAAAGCGCTTTTATATAGTCCGACAGAATACCGGGAGTAACATCGGCGGCAGACTCCTTTCGCTGCTGTTTCAGAAAGCCACACAGCCGTTGAAGATCATACCGATAAGATTCTATTGTGTTGTCACTCAGGGTCCGTTCGAGACGGAGATGTGCTTGAAATTGATTGAGAAAGGGAAGCTCTTTCATCGCAAAAACTGGTTATGACTTTTTTCCCGTCCAATCGTTGTCCGATTGCCATGACCGGGAAACACGATGGTTTCATCGGGCAAGGTCAGGAGCTTTGTTTTTATATTTTCGATAAGCTTCGTGTAACTACCTCCTGCAAAGTCGGTCCTTCCGATGGAACCGGCAAAGAGAGCGTCACCGGAAATGCAATAATTCTCAAAAAGAAAGGCACATCCGCCCGGGCTGTGTCCGGGTACTGCCAATACCTCAAGGGAGATATCATCAAAAACGAGCTTTCCCTCTTTTAATTCCTCTGTTTTTCCGGTATATGCATACTCTCTTCCAATCATGGGCGATCCATTGAACTCGGGTGATGTTAAGAGAGGTATTTCGTCGAGATGAACCCAGACAGTGGCATCAGTGAATACCCCTTTAATTTCATCGATGCCCATACAGTGATCAAAATGGGCGTGAGTAAGGAGAATGGCTTTTACCTGAAGGGAATTTTCCCGTATATACGATAGAATCTCATCACAACCACTCGATGGATCTATCACGATACATGGTGGTCCCTCATCGAAAACCACAAAACTGTTTGTATCGATTGGTCCTGCAATAAATCGTTTGATAGTAATTGACATAGTGTTCCGGGGATAAAGGTGAAACGTAAAAGTCTGAAAAAAATACACCAAGGGACATTAAAATGGCATGTCTCGGCCAAGGGATTCAGCCCTTTCCTTCCTTTAAAAATAATCACTCCACTTCATGAAGAAAAATTTTATGGAGTCCTTTTTCGACAAAAAACTCGACGATATCCGAATCGAGATGATTCTGCTGTGCTTCAGCACGGAGTATTGCGATTGCTTTTTCAGCAGGCATGCGAGGCTTGTAGGGTCTGTCCTGTGCAACGAGGGCTTCATAGATATCTACTACAGCGAGAATTCTGCATTCAAGATCTATCTGCCCCCCCTTAAGCCCATCGGGATATCCCGAACCATCGAGTTTTTCGTGGTGATGACATGCGATTGAGGGAATCTGTTTGAGTTCCTTTGTCCAGGGGATCTTAGAAAGTATCCGCCGTGTTGCCTGAGCGTGAGAGTTGATAAGCTCCCGCTCGGTAGCAGTAAGGTTACCTTTCCGTATCGACAGGTGCTCCCATTCTTTCTCGGTGATGAAGGGCAATTCACCCTCGTGGTAAGCCCGGTAGCGTTTTTTTCTGATTTTTTCGAGCTGACGGAAATCATCATCAGCCAAAAAACCTGCTTTATTAATTTTTTCGATAAATGCCAGATCTTTATCTATTTCATCAAGTGATGACCATGATGGACTGCGGGTACCCGATTTGAGATGTAACTTGACGATTTCGGCACGTGTTGCGATAGCCTCCATCTCCCCTTTCCGGAGGCGGCACTCCTTTGTCAGCAACTCTTCGGGAACACCGATTTTGCCGTAGTCGTGAAGGAGGGCTGCGAAGATAAATTGCCGCTTTCGCTCGGGTGAAAAATAAATATCGGCATATTTCCCCTGAGTTTGGTCATTGATAGCATCGACAAAGGCCATTGCATATCCCGCGACCCGCTTTGAATGACCGGCCGTCACCCTGTCTCGCTCATCGATTGCAGCAGTTGATGAACTCAGGAACCCTTCGAATATAGCCTGGATATTTTGATAGAGCTGAACACGCTCGATCGAAACGGCAGCCAGAGCGGCGATAGAGAAAACAAATTCCTCGTCCGAATGCGTAAAGGAAACCACCTCCCTTTCAACAATATCAGAGGATGTAAGTGAGATGCCGGGATGAACTTTTTTGTTCATGAGCTGCAGCACTCCAACTATTTCACCGCCAAGATTTTTCAGCGGAACAGTCAGCATCGATTTCATTCGATAGCCGAATCGCTTATCCCATCCTTTTCCCCATTTATAAGAGACGCTTTCATCGAGACGATAAACATCTCCGACATTCAGAATGTCACCAGTTAAGGCTACATAGCCTGAAATAGTATTATCACTGATTGGAATAGTAAATTCGCGGGTCTTTTCCTGCATAGCCACCGAGTCGTTCTGAGCGATCTTGAATCGAAGCCGGTTTCCCATCGCCCCGCCGGGGCCAACCTGCTCCCGAATATAAAGGCTTCCCGCATCAGCGCCAACTGCGGCTCTGCTTTCGGCAAGAATAAAATCGAGCAATATATCCGGATCATTCTGTGATGAAAGGGCAGTACCGATTCGCAATAATTGATTTTTTTCTCTCCGGTACCGGATCACCTCTTCTGCCAGACTATGGCTTTGGCGGGTCGCCGGAACCTGTTGCGACATTATGGTCATCATATTGCAGACATCGAGAAAAGTCAGGGGACTTTTAAAGACTCCGGAGATCGGAATACCCTCAAATGACGATGGATAGGAATCGGATTGAATATTCTGGAAAAAAGGTATATCCTGAGCAAGCCCCACCGGAATTCGCGATAGAAAATCAACTATCGTTTCTCTTTTGCAGGGAAGATAGGAGATGAATCCCCAGGGAAGATTATTCGGGGATTGAAAGTCCGTATTATCGTATGGCTCTATTACAAAGTTGTACGCAGCAGCGGTGGAACGAAGTAATTCGATATCAGGTTGAGGAGCAGACCCTACGAGAATAATGTGTTGGTTCATATAAAAAAGATTACCACATTGCAGTACTCAATGACAAGGAAAAATATATAGTGCGAACTGAAGATCTAATTATTACCATGCTATGGGAGGGATTGTTCTGTCGCTTATCATAAAGTCAGAAAGGAAATTCTAAAAAAAATGCCGGTCCGCATAGTCCGGACCGGCACAACAATAATGAACATTATTTCGTAATATACATTTAGCTTTCTATAGCTTCCGAAGGACACGCATCAACACATGTACCGCAATCGGTGCATTTATCCGCATCAATAACGTAGATCGGATCGCCTTCGCTGATAGCTTCTTCGGGGCATTCGGGAAGACATGAACCGCATGCAACACATGCATCTGTAATTTTGTGTGCCATAAATTTCCTCCTCTTGTAGATTATAGTAGGTTAAAATGACGTAACTTAATTATTTTTAGATTAACTGTACTGATTCTATAAAATATAATACGCTTGAATAAATTTCATATTTTGATTCATTATGTTTTCAAAAAAATCCATTCCACTTGACAAAGCAATTGCTCAAAATCTGTTTCCGCCATTGGAAACATTCGAGTGCCCGTTTGACTCTCATAAAGACCGAACCGGTGTCATCAGGATCGTTTTTCCTGAATTTACCTGTGTTTGCCCCAAAACCGGCTATCCCGATTTCGGCACCATCGGATTATATTATATTCCCGACAAACGTTGCATAGAGTTGAAATCCTGGAAACTCTATCTCAATTCCTTTCGTATGATCGGGACATTTCATGAGACCGTTACATCCTTTCTTTACTCAACAGTGAATGATCTACTCAAACCATCCTGGCTGCTCCTCGTGGGCGACTTTTTTCCCCGGGGCAATGTGGATACAACTGTTGTGTTCGAATCGAAGGGCGAACGGCCGGAAGCTGCTAATGGCTTAATAGCACAGCACGTACCAAGCTGCCGCCAATTTGACAGAAGCTGACAAAGTCTTGCAACCATATATAGAGGTGCTCCAACAATGATCTCATTTTCACTTTGTGCTCAAAACATGCGGTCTTCCGAGATTCGACGACTCATGAAGCTGGCTGCAGATCCATCTATCATATCATTTGCAGGAGGAATGCCGAATAACAATCTGTTTCCTGTGGACACCATTTCCGAACTCTTTTCTTCGCTGCCCAAAAGCAGCAAGCAGCAGGCTTTTCAATACTGCCCCACCTCGGGATACCCTCCCCTGCTCGAATCACTGTCATCCTACCTCCGGTCTAAAGGAATGCCGATGGATTCCAACAAACTTATAATCACAACCGGAGCTCAGCAGGCGATTAATATCATCGCAAAGGTAATGCTCGATCCGGGCGATGCAGTTCTTACCGAAAGACCGTCCTTTATCGGCGCCCTCGCGGCTTTTAAATCCTATTGCGCCGGCATAATCGGCGCACCGCTGGATGAAAACGGTATTGTGATTAAAGAACTTGACAAAAATCTTTCATCCACCGACCGGGCAAAACTCTTGTACATCAACCCGAATTTTCATAATCCCGCAGGGATTATCTACAGCAAACAAAGAAAAGAAGAATTGATACACTGGCTTTCGAACAAAAATCTGTGTCTCCTGGAAGACGACCCTTACGGCGAATTGTATTTCAATGATGAAGACATGGGAAAGACGGTATCGATCAAGGCACTTGCTCCGGAAAAGCTTCCTGTCTGCTACACCGGTTCTTTTTCAAAAATACTGGGCCCGGGCATGCGTCTCGGCTGGCTTCTTGGCCCTCCGGAGATAATCGAAAAATGCGAACTGGCCAAACAATCCATGGATGCCTGTTCACCCACCTTTACCCAGGTACTGGCCCATGAATTCATGGTACAGGACAAATTATCGACGTACCTGCAGGAACTGCGTCCCTGCTATGCGCGCCGGGCAGATATTATGCTTGAAGCACTTAAGGCTTTTATGCCCGATACGGTCTCCTGGACAGTTCCTGAGGGAGGCTTTTATCTCTGGCTGATCCTCCCCGAAACAGTGGACTCCAGCAATGTATTGTCATCGTGCATAGAAAAGGGCGCAGCTTTTGTTATTGGAAAAGCATTTGACCCTGAAGGCAGAAGAAACAACTGTTTACGACTCGCTTTTTCCCACACGCCCGAGGATAAAATCGAAGAAGGGATCAAAATCATTGCATCGGTATTGAAAGAGATAATTTGATATTTTTGGCAATTTGCAGAAAAAAATAGTATACTACATAATAATATTGGCAAATTAATCGCCGAATAAAACGTATACTAATGAGGAACTCTAAATAAGAGGGAGTGCACTATGAAAATCAAAGCTTTAACAGCACTACTTCTCCTCAGCCTGCTGGCATTTTCGCTCTCTGCTCAAACCGAAGATGCTTACAATACCGAAGGATCGGGCAGCGGGGGCCTTCTTGATCCGAACCGTCTGAAAATCAATCACAGCATCTCTTTTGGTGCCGCAGGATCGAATGTGAACTCCATTAAATCACAGAGCCTGTATTCCACCATGCTGGAGTATAAATTTGTCCAGCCGGTAACGGTCAATCTCAATTTCGGCTTTCCGATCCACTCCACCTTTTCATCGGCATCAAATCTCAATGCGGAAAATATTCAGTCTACAGATTATTTCAGAAATATGCCGGTCAATTTTTCTCTGACCTGGAATCCTAACGAAAATTTTCTGATGAGATTTAGTGTGATACGGGAGCCCCAGCCCCATAACCATGGCCTTCTTTCACCCCATTACAGCGATTTTATGTTTTCAAAATGGTGAGAGTATGCAACCTTCTACACTGCTCATTCACTATTGAGTACACAAACTGATTCAAGAACAATAACCGGCCTATCTTCGCAATCCTAGTGTCAGCCGCTGTGTACTGCTCTGTCCGTCTTCATCGGTTGCAGTAATAAAAGCCACATACGTGCCGCTTCCTACGGCACGACCATCCCTGTTGCTTCCATCCCATTCAGCAGACATTTTGGAAATTTCGGGCTGGTTGATAAATGTCATGGTTTTAATAACATTACCTAATGCATCATACACGGTAGCCGATGCATTTCTCAGGGGTTTTGCAGAGGTGATTTCAAACCTGATCTTCAGACTATTCATTCCAATAGCCAAAGTATCCACTCCGATTCTTGCTTTCCACAGACTCCGGCTTGCAAGCTCCACCGGCACCGGTGGTCCGCCATGGGGCGTATTGCCATAGAGGTCGGCGATGTAATCGGTTGTATCCAGAAAACCTATGCTGTCCATCTCTGGCTTTGGAGAATACCCATTGGAAAAAATCAGGATTATACTTTGATCGTCAACAACAACAATATCGGATGCTTTCAACCCGGACAAGGCAGACTGTAACATGCCGTAATCAGCCTGATAATAGCTGAAAATCCGATTCGGTTTAACCGGATCGGATGGATTCCAGACGGCCGGTTCACCAAAATAGATCCGCAGACTATCAGCCGTTGGATTATCGTCATCAGACCGGAAGAGGATTGCTCTTACAATTAAAGGGCCGCTTTGGTCAACATTCGTATACCGGACTTCAACAGTATCGCTTTGCTCATATTCCTCCATAAATGCCCGTGCCTTTACGGTCACAGAAGAATCGATAGCAAAGGGTCCCGTATATCGGATACTTCGTCTGGTAGGCTCTCTTCCATCGAGGGTATAAAATAGAGCAGCACCTTCGGTTTCACAGGAAATGTGAACATCAAGCCTGCCCTTGAATTCGGTTTCTTCCGGAGTAATAACCGGAGCCATTACTGCTCCCCCGGTAGTAACAATTATCTCACCTGCGGTGATCCGGAAAAGAAAACCGATCATGTAAATGATGCCTAATATGCGAGAATTCATATCTGTACTGCCGCCGTGAAGTGCTTTCATTATCAAGTCGATAAAATACCTTCATTGGTTCAAAATCAATAGAACTCATCAGTGAAACACTCTCCTTTAATATAACTCAACTGTTACTATTCGGCTAATAACTGTAGGCGATGGCTTTTTTAAGCATTTGGCGCTTCAGGATTAGCCGACGGTCCGCGGCCCTGGAGGCGTCAATCGAAAAACTCATGTCGCATACGACAAGGTCCTTTGCCGTATTCACATACCGGGCGGAATAGAACAGGTTTTCTTCCTTTGAATCGCTTGCGGTCGTTATCGCCCGGGGAATATGCGTGCTTTCATGCCGGTACACCACCCAGGGTGAGTGCACGTATGCACTGTCATCTCCCTTG
>WJLZ01000050.1 GCA_014728215.1 Chitinivibrionales bacterium | reverse complement strand
TCCCCGGCACTCCACTCCCCGATCTCCTCCCTCACCTGATCACCGAAAGCTCCCGTACCATCCGGTAATCATCGATCGTAAGGTGAACGAGGTAGAGTCCCGATCCGAGGACAGCATCATTCCGGTTCCACATCACCGAATGCCTTCCTGCTTTTCTCATCCCCTTTGCCAGGCAGGCGATCTCTCTTCCCAGCATATCGACAATACTGATCGAAACCCGGCTCTGCCGTGGAGTTTCAAAGGTGATACGGGCGCCTTTTTGTATTGCCACGGTGGTAACGGGGATGCTCTTTTTCGGTAAGCGGACGGATTTTTTCGATGAGGTAACGCTGGTTACCAGTGGAGCATCATGATCGTCAATTTTGCTCATCAAGTCGGCATAGCTGTCCAGAAGGCCTGCGTTGTCGATAATCGCTTGGGCGTCATCAGGCCAGGGCTGCTGCTCAGGAGCGCCTTCGATGAAATAAATGGTATCCACCGTTGTGGAGGGACCGTCAAAACGCTGATAATTGGTTTTGGTTGTATAGGGAGGCTGCTGAGGGTAATTGACCCAGTTTTCTTCAACCCGGATCTCACCGGTATGCCCCCAGTTGTTAAACCATC
This sequence comes from Chitinivibrionales bacterium, assembly GCA_014728215.1. Lineage (NCBI taxonomy): Bacteria > Pseudomonadati > Fibrobacterota > Chitinivibrionia > Chitinivibrionales > Chitinivibrionales bacterium. The sequence continues at coordinate 17,254 of WJLZ01000050.1, read as the reverse complement.
GGTGGGGAGTGGTGATATCGCCCGCTTCAAACACATTGTTATTCCACTGCTGCCCTCCGGACCCGGCATCGGAAAAGAACCCTTTGGCCAGGAATTCGACTCCCCTGAAATGGACAAAGTTGCTGTCAAAGGTCGAACCGGGCATCTGACCGAGGGAATACATACAGGCCCCGTCTTTACTGGGTGATTTCTGAAGGCCTCCATTGATAATATTGGCATTATACTTGTTGTTTTTGCAGGTGGTTGATTGCAGGGCATAATCCCATCCCCATCCGACATGGACATTGATATAGGGTGAGGGCCCCAGATCGTTATGACTGAATTCCAGTTCATCGGTGAAAAAAGAGACAAAATTGGGAGATCCCTTTATCTCATAACTGCCGTTGCGGATGATATTGTTCATTACTTTCACATTTTTAGGCGCTTCAAGCTCATCCCAGGGGCAGTCCACACACTGTTCATCGAGGAATGCATGACGGGGACTTCCGACTGAAATCGATGTTGAGGCGATGTCATTGAAAATATTGCCCCGTACGCTGCAATTGGTCACGCCGTTGGTCAGATTAATACCGATACCGCCGAGATGACGGAACGCACATCGCTCGAAGACCACATTCTGAGCATGGTCGACGGTCACTGCTCCCTGAAGCCATCCCGTACCACACCAGCCGGTCTCTCCACCACCTCCCTGGATTGTCATGGGTATCAGCTGCATGGTGGTAAAACCATAGGAGTCGCCGGCTTTTTCCAGAAGGTAGCAGTCGTGGCTGAAAGTGATTCCTCGGAAATGGAGATTTGACACTTTGCTTGTCAGCGAACTGCCGGAAATTTGAACAAGTCCTTCAACAACACCAACGGTAACCACAGCATCGGTGAGAGGCGTCTCATCGCTCCTGGGCATGTAGTAGAGGACCTTATCGGTGGTGTTATAGTAAAATTCACCGGGTTCATCGAGCACACAGTAGGCATTCCATACATAGAAAGGATCGCCGTCACCGGGAGCATACTGATTCCAGGGAGGATTGGTTGCAATACTCCACATAGGCTCCTGCATCTGTGTTTCACCGCCGATAAAATCATCGACACACAAATGATGATCATCCCAGCCTTTATACACACTCAATTCAACATCATGGAAATTTGTATTGGTACATCCATCCAGAAAATCCGCGCCAAGGGTACCGGTGTATTTGGTACCACTCCGCGCTTTTTCTGCACGAACACCGTTCACCCACATATGTCTGATTTTTTTATCGATAGCAAGCGATGCTTCCCAGATACCGCCCCCGGCGTCGGTCCATTCGGTAACCCGGACACCACCGCTGATCACCGGAACTTCCCCGGGAAAGGCATGATAAATGACATTATGACCGTTATTACCGCCATCATTCCCATCAAAACCCAGTGTCTCGGTGAGATAATACTGTCCCCCCCGAAGATACACGATTATATCGCCGGTCATGTTCTGATTGGCCGACGCCACCGCGGTTTTCGCCCTGCCGATCGTTTTAAAGGGAGCCCCCTCCGAACCATCATTGGAATCACCTCCGTTCGGTGCAACATAAAACTCAGCCATGGCTGCATTCACTGCAGAATAGTGAAGAAAAAGCACAATCAGAAACCACAGCCCCCTCTTCATTACTGAACCTTGTGACATACCTGTCTCCTCCGAATAAATGGATATACTTCATTTCCTCTTCTTTTAAATATATTGTATAGCAGTCGTAACATCCATATATAGCAATTAAACTCATTAACCTTTTCGTAGAATACTTTTAAACTTGGGTGAATGTATGATTCTGGTAGGGCCTGGGGGTCTATTCCCTCCCCCGGTCGGGACCATGCTAAAACCCAGCTATGAAAATGCTTTTCCTGAAAGCCCAACCCCCCGGGCTCCGCCCGCCCCCCATACTTGGGGGGCACAGGCAAAAACAGAAACAGACATTGTTGCTTTTCTCTCTTTCTTTCCCTGGGTCTTCAACTATTTTACATACCAATGGCTCCGCAGATTCCCGATAAAAAGCGTATTGCGCGGTCCTTTTCGAACAAAGCCGGCACCTATGGTGAATATGCCGCAATTCAGCAAACGGCATTAGAGAAGCTGGCTGGCTATGCCCGCGAACTCCCCGCCGATACCTCTCCCTGGATCGATCTGGGATGCGGGACAGGGTTGTTCGAAACAATTGCCGGCATTCCCCACTCCCGGAACATTTTTTATCTGGACATAGCTCCCCAATGCCTTCAGAAAGCAAGAACCCAAAGGCAACCGCCCGCTCCGGCGATTGTAGCCGACATAGAATCGCTTCCCCTCCATTCGGGGACCTTTGCCGTAGCGGTAATGGCATCGGTTCTCCAGTGGCTTACCGAACCATCCAGAGCGCTGAGAGCAATCAATGCGGTCCTCAATTCCCGGGGGCACCTTCTTTTTGCAGTATTTCTGAACAATTCATTCCACGAACTTCAACAGCTCCAGACAAAATATGGGGTGAAAAACCCGATCAGACTGTTCTCCCTACCCGAGTGTGAAACTCTTTTCAGCCGGTCCGGATTTGATATTCTGAGCCGGGAAGAACTGCGGATAACCTTTCACTACCCTACCCCACTCGCCGCGCTGAAAAGCTTTGTCGGCACCGGAAGTACGGCGCTCCAGGGCAATCGTCTGAATCCAAAAAAGCTTTTTTCTTTTTGTAGAGAATATGATACTCTCCACAGGACACCCCAAGGAATCCCGGTTACCTGTCATATGCTGGTCGGAAAGGCGCGTAAAACCGGATTTTCGGAGAGCACCGGATAAGCCCTGTATCATTTGATATTCCGGATTGGTGATATATATTTATACTGAGGGCATAAAGATAATCGGTAATCATCTCACTAAGGAGGGGCCAATGACACACAGACTTTTACGCGGAGGTGCGTACATATTCCTTTTGACATCACTGCTCTTCGGTCAAAACATCATGGATGAATGTCTTTCCGACAGCACCGTTCTCTTTCAATATGTCCCGGCAATGCTTCCTATCGACACCACAGGAATGGGAATGACACGAACAGTTTCCGGAGAATGTGATTCGGCGGTAGTGACCCTGTCGGGGACGTATCAAACTGTACCGTTTACCATCCCGATTACTTTTGTAAAGCAGCCGCCCTGCACGCTTAAAACGACCTATACGCTGTTTACCGTTACCTACGATACAGTTACCGATGTCTGCACGCCGGTGCGGCGGTCCCTGTATCATACATTATCAGGAACATCCGCTCTCGATGTCGTGACCCGGAATGGAAAGGTGACCTTTTCCTATAACATCGCATCACACCACACCGGTATCGGTCTGGCCGTTTATTCTCCTAATGGTAAACTGATCCATTCATTTGAAAACCTTCCCCGCGAAAATGGGGTTGTCACCTGGAAGCACCGAGCAATCACTCCCGGCACAGGAGCGTATTTCTGTGTCATTACCGCGGGCGGAGAAAAATTAAGAACGGCCAAATTTTATCGGTAGGCCTCACCGGTCGGGTAATATGCTCATAGACAGATACAGTACACTAGTGTCCCGTTCGACAATTGATGAAGGTCTCTCGGTGGCCCTTTTGTCCACCTGCTTCGTTGCTCAATCGTTGAATACGCCCAGTATTCGCCTCTTTCGCGCCTCGCTGATGAACAAAATCATCCACCGATAAATTCTCCTCGATTATCGGACGGTACACTAGTCGAATAGTATAAGAGAATGGTTGATACTGTTTACTTTCTCGATATCCGGATAGAGGTCGCGGAATGATTCGGCGTCAAGGTTGACCGCGTGAATCGTGGATTTCCGCGTGATAACCAGTGAAGAATCGGTAACCGCATCATCTTCCCAGGCCAGCGGAATATCGGGGCTCGGAAGTGGCGATATGGAAAGTGCAGGAAAAAAACACCGTGCAAATATGAGTAAGTGCAGGAGAAATGCGATGGTTTTTTAAGAAATTAAATAAAATCATCCTTGAGCGTCGCCACGATACCGCCACGGCGGAGCATACGACGGTAATCATCTTCGTGCGACTCCAGGATTGTCTTGAGGTAACCGATATTTTTATCGATATATTCCTGATAAAGATTGCGGTCGATCCCGAAGCGCGCTCTGAAATGATCACGGAGAAGGGGAGTAATATTACCCAGATCACGTTTCAGGCGATTTTGCGAAAGATCCTTATAAAAGGCTTCGGTTTTCTTTAAAAGGTCGAGTTCGGAGATAAACCCCCGCACGCCGGCCTCTTCGAATTCGCGGTACAGATAGAGCAGCTTTTCGAGATACAACCGGTCGGCCATCTGGGCAATAAGATCTGCGGTCCCCATACACTTGCACAGCAACTCGACATCGGCGGGAAGATCCGGAATTTGATCCGGAGAGAGAGTCAGATTTGTTCTTGTGATTATATGGCTGATATTTTCTATCCCCCGGGGGGAATAATTTTTTGCACCGAGATAGGACCGCATAAATTCGATACCCCGCCGTTCATGGTCCGATGAATGGGACGCCCCGGTCCCCTCGCGCTCACCCTGCTCTTGAATAAGACCAGCATCATGGAAAAGTGAGGCTATCAATCCGTTGATAATACTGGATTTTTCTTTCAGCTCGCCGGTCACCACTGCTCCGTGAATCAGACGGGCCATGGCCAGAAAAACGCCAAGCGTATGCGACAGATCATGATACCGCGTAGTGCACTCCCGATACCCTTCATACTCACCCCTGAAAAGGGCGACGATATCATTATATACTTCTTTCAGAAAAGGCGTGTTCAGTGAAGGGTCAATCAATGAACAGATATGAGCAACTTCATTAAAAAGCTCCTGAGGCGATTTATTACTAACAAAAATATGCTCATATACATTGGGACCATTCATAGAGTTCTCCTTCAAACGCCTTACGTATTCCCGCAGAACAGGCTACTACTACAATAGTACATTTTTCGGAAGATTTGGACAAGGAACTTTTTCCCAACAAGCCCTTAATCCATGCCATAATAAAAGGGGGAACTGTTCGGACATCTGTTTATAGAACAAAAAATCTGATTCCCGCTTTGATTGCGAAATTGGAGGCCGGCGTTTTTACCGGAGCGAAACGGTCATGGGCACCTTTCTCGTAAATATCAACCGTACCGCTGGTCAACCGCATATCCTCATTGACATTTGAAGGGAAATCGGAGCTTTCGACTTCTCGCTCCTTTGCGGTCACATTCATGGCGGCAAAATTGATTTCAGTAAAGAGCCATGCAAAATCATTGAGGGGATAATTTGCGCCAATCAATCCGAGAAAGGCAAAGGATGGTTTATTTTTAAAATCTACTTTTGCTTCGTATTTATCGGGTCCGTCGGTGGTACGAACGATTTCCATGGAAGTAAAATTGAAAAACACTCCGGCGCCTACGCCCAGATACATATCAAGAAGTTCAACGATTCTGAAATTCGGTACCGCATACAGTTTTATGCCGAATTGTGAATATTTATATTTGGAGGTCGTTGTCCCCCCTACCCCGTCTATACTCTCGACTTCCTTTGTAATTGACGGCACTCCGCCGGAGTATTCCAGCCCAAGCCGCGCATCGATATTTTCCATAACCCGATATGCCGCACCGATATCCAGCTTAATCCCCCGGCCGATATTCAAGTAATGATCGTCCATTTCATCAGTCAGAGGGTTGTTGCCGCTGTCATATTTGTAGGTCGAATCAACATACCGCCCTCCAATAGGAAAGCCATACCCAACCGATGCATACAGATTCAACAATTCATCCTGGGCATGCACCCCCGACACAACAGCAAAAATCAAAAAAAGAGATACTGCAAGTTTTTTCATACAACCCCTCTTTTAAAAAGGTCCCGGATATCTTTGACGCCTTATTTTAATATACATTTGATGTGGTGAAAAAGAGGAAATTTTATGGAAAAGGGGGGGCTATCCAGCGATTGCCGGTGAATTCATGTCATGGCATGTAGGCCATGCCACATAGCTATGTTTCAACGCTTTTAGTAATTCCCTCTCGAAGATTTCGCCCATTTTCTTCCGCCGTTGATTCCTATCGAAATACCGAAAAGCTCTTCGTAATAATCCTCATACCGGTCATCGGTTCGTCGGCCGTATTCAAGAATTATATCGATCATGCCGTTTGCTTTGAGCGGAAGACCGGATCCCAGGCTGAAAGTGTACTGACGGCTGTCTTTTGCAGGAAGCTGTGTGTAATTGAATCCACCTCTCCACTGTATCGTTTCCCAGTATTTTGGCGCCAGGAGTTCGGGAGCGGGAATGAACTGAGCGCCTGCGGAAAAGCCTGTCGCGTACTCAACATCCGGTTTTTCGATCAGACCGCCCGAATGGAAATAATCCCAGAATGTCGTAGAAACATCACCGGCAACAATCCACTGGGGGGTAATATTCCATGAAGCGCCTCCGGTGATTGTGGGAGGAAGCTGAAAATCATGTTCCAGCTTGGCGGTATTGATTGTATAATTACCCGAATAGAGTACCAGCTTTTTACTGGCCTTGCTTTCAAAGTAATACTCTCCAGCGACACCGACAGTTACTCCTTTGACAACACGACTTGTCACCCCGAGGCGAACCCCATTGCCGCCCCAGAGAAATCGAACACTGTCCCGGGCGTCTTCCTCATAGGATATACCGCTTTGGGCCCCGAAGCTTTCTCCGTAAACAGTACTTAATTTGGAATTATCGATAGAAAGATAGACGCGATCGTAGCGTAATCCGGCACTGACCCATTTCCCAAATGAGATTCCGTACCCTATACCGTAACTCGTGAGTCCACCGTTTTGTGACAGGGATCTTTCGAGCCTCGATACCGTGGCCGGATTTTGCACCAGACTGTCAATCTGATATTTTGTCTCGGCATTACTCCGTCGTTCCATTGAGAAACCGATTCCGCCAAACTTCTCCATCGATACGCCAAAGGATATCTGCTTTGGTAAAAGCGTCAAATGATTCGTCGATCCATCTTCACTCTTGAGATTCAGAAAATCGAATGACACGAGTGAAGAAAACACGGTCCTGTTAATGGAGCCGAGATTGGCAGGGTTTGACAAAAGCACATGCTGATCGTCGGGGACCGCTACCGACGCCCCTCCCATGGCGAGGGCCATTCCTGATTGACTCCTGAGGGGTACACCAAAGGGATATTTCAGACCGAGAAGCGACTGCCCGAAACATAAAGTACCGGATAACAGAATACCGACTGCGACTGATACAATTTTAGTTTTCATAGAATACATTACTTAACTTATTTGGGATTTTCGAATAACACCGCTTCCAACCGGATATCCGTATCTTTCCAGATAACCTGAGCCCAGTATTCATCCATGCCCAGAAGCGCAAGGTGTAAATAGCCGGTTGGCGTTCTATTGTTTTGGTACATAGTCATAAGAGAGTCTTCGATGGGTATTTCATAGACAGCAGATTTCGATTGAATAACATTACCGCGGAAATACTCCTTTAATGAATCCTGCTGTGAATAGGTTCCGGAGAAATAGAAGGCAAAGCTCGGTTTTTTCTCATTACTCAAAAACAGTGTATCCTCTATTGAGAGCCGCAAATGTGCCTTCAGGACCAGATCGGAATCCACAGAATCCATCCATTGCCACAACCGGGAGAAATCTATTGCAAAATGAGCTTTTCTACTTGATGCCCATGATGCAACCGGGCGTGCATTGAGACCGGCAGTGTCGGTTTCGACAACCGAGTAGTCGGCATATCCGCACCGGACCGTTGCGGTGCCTTTATTGCCCGGTGCATAGCTGTACACGATCTTGAAATAAGGAGCAAAAGTGCTCGAAGTACCCAGATAACTTGCCAACCGGTGTTCGTCATGCAATACAAATCCCATTTTCTGAATTTTCATTTCGACTTTGATCTGCAGCGAATCTCTTGTATGTTGCCATACTTCTATCGAATCTTCGAGAGCGGCAATTGAGTCCTGCGAACGCGTTCTCTCATTCTGGAGGGAATCTACATTGTATACGGAAGAACTGTTACCGGCGTTGACATCAACATAATATTCCAGGAGAGTACTCTCTTCCGCTTCAATTCTATTCTGAAGGTAATTGACAAGCGAATCGTACGGATCGACTTCCATGCGGATATGAATCATCAAGTCGCCGTACTCGACATACTCCAGAGCAAGTGTCCGAACGGTATCGGATACAGCCACGCCATTTACAATGGTCTTGATGGTGGTATACACCGAATCGATATCATTTTCCAGCGTATCGAGGATGAGCGTATCTGCAGAACTCAACCCCTTGTTCCGAATGGTATCGATTACGGCCTTTATACTGTCGCCGTCGCCGGTCAAACCGGTAAGCGTGTCGGACGGGACAACTTTTTGCCGAAGCTCAGAAGAGGTTAAGGCTTGTTTGCGGGAATAATAGTCGTAGAGAGAGTCGAGTGAATCGATCTCGCTCTTATGTAAGGATTGAGTATCCTGAAGCGCATTCTCCAGACTGTCAACAAGACTTTTTTGACTATTGATAGCCGTTTCCAGGGAATCGAAGGCTGCCATACGAAGAAGACTGTCGACATTTTCCTTTTTTGCTTCAAAGGTCGAAAGCGAGTTATTCAGGGTATTGAGCCGTTTTACGGCATTTATTTTGGCCTGTTCAATTTTGGTTTCATTGATCAGGTAATCTCTCAACTCTGCAAGTGAATCGCTAAAATGGCTTGTAAAACGATTGCTTAAAACAAAGGTTACCGTCGAATCGGTATCAGAAGCACTCACCGCTGCAACACCGGTCGGTACGGTGTCCAGGGAACTCAAAAAGGCATCATGATTTTTGAGTTGAAAGGTTTGAGAAAACCGGGGCGGGTTTGATGAAAAATCCGTAAAGGCTACCTCATTGAAATCGGTATCGAGTTTCAGGACAAGGTATACCGAATCGACTTTCTGAAAATTGACCAGTTGCGCACTGTCAAAGGGGCTTTGGGTGAAAGCGAACTCCAGGTAGGCTGAGGCTTTCTCGCCGGTGGAAGCCCATTCGCCGCTTGTTATGCGGTTTGTTCCGCCGTGCAGACCGAACAGATTTGAGTTTTTTGTGTGAAAACTCGACGCTTCAGTCGGCATGGGATCGATAACAACATCGAAACCGCCTTCAAAATCGGTAATGGAGTTATCAACATCATCGACAATCTCTTTACCAAGATCGGTAGAAGCATCAAAGGGAGACTCAGTACAAAAACAGAGGGCAAGGAGCAAGCAGCCGGCAATTCGTTTTAAAATCTTGATCATTTTGAAATAATTTCCTCATTAGCCATATACGTTAACTCATAAGGGGGAGAGAAAATATAGCTTAAAAAAGATCTGATGTCAATTCAAAGACTTATATACATTCAAAAAGTACATCACCATCCCTGTCACTTCCGGCACGGAAATCCGCAAAACAGCAATTCCGTAAGCCGGTTTTGGTTTAATTCAGGAATTCGTATTGGTATTAATTTTTATTACTTTCATGTAAGAAATTATGTTGTCCGCACCTATTAGTAGGAAAGAGCAGGGGCACACAAACTATTTTCATTGTTGCTTTATCTCTTTAACTCCAAAGATTCTACGAGTCGACATGAACGCCATTCAAGCCGTAAAAAAAACATCCGAGTACGAAGTTCTCATTGTTGACGATGAAAAAACATTATGCGAGTTTCTCGAAGAGGCCTTTTCGGATACCTATCGTATTACGACATGCTGCACCGGTCATGAAGCGCTGAAGCGGATCGAAGAAAAGGATTACGACATCTGCATATTCGATCTGAAGCTCCCGGATATCAGCGGTATCGAGCTTCTGAAGTTTGCCAAGGAGAAGGATGAACACACCGAAGTAATTGTTATTACCGGATACGCATCGCTGGATTCCGCCACCATGGCCACCAATCTCGGCGCCTCATCCTATCTTATGAAGCCGCTTTCACTTGATGATTTGACCCGCCAGGTGGAGCGTTCGGTCGCCAACCGCGCTTTTCATCTCAAAAGCATGATGCTTATGGAACAGTCGGCGGCTATGTCACCCGATGTTCAAGGGCATATCCAGAATATTACCTCACTCTTCCAGTTTTCCCGGAAACTGCTGTTATCACTCGAACTTCCCGACCTCATGGAAATAATCCTTCAGGATATTCACCATCGCATGAATACCGATTTTTGTGTTATCGGGGTGGATTTTCTGAATTTTTCCGAAATTTATGCCATGCCCCGCACCGCACCCCTCGATAAATCCGAAGCCGAAAAACTGATTTTATCACGGTGGAACGATGCCTTCAGCATGATCGATAAATCCAAATTTGAGAAGAGTGAAATCAACTTTACACTTTTTAATGCTAAAGACGAGAAGAGTGATACCCGGATCGGCAATAAATGGACTTCCGTATCGATGGGAGTGAAAGGCAAGACGATCGGTTCTCTTCTTTTGATGGGCAAAGAGATCAAGCAAAACACCGAAGATTATCAGTTTCTGTATGTATATACCTCTTTGATCGCATCCATTGTGGAGCATGCATACATGGACATGCATGCCCAGCTACAGGCAAAAACAGACAGTCTTACCGGTATTGCCAATTACCGTCTGTTCCATGAGAGCCTGATTCGTGAAATTGCCCGGGCCGACAGGCGATCAACCAGTTTCAGCCTTCTTTTTATCGATATCGATAATTTCAAAATGGTAAACGACACCTTTGGGCATCTTGAAGGCAATGAGGTGCTTAAAGACCTGACCCGCCGGATTACATCGGTGATCCGTTGCGGCGATCTTTTTGCCCGGTATGGCGGAGAGGAATTTGCGATAATTCTTCCGGACACCGATCTTGAAGGAGCGGAGACATTTGCCGAGCGAATACGGACAAAAATCGCCTCTGCACCCTGCAAGGCAAGACAGAACTCGATATCCTATACAATAAGTATCGGTATATCCGTGTATGACGGCAGTCATCCCCGGGGCAAGGATCTTCTCATTGCCGACGCCGACCGGGCATTGTACAAATCAAAGAAAAAAGGCAAAAACCGCGTGTCAACCAATTAGAATGTAATTATGATAAATTGCAGCCTTGTTGCAACAGTCCTTATCTATAATCTGATCATTCAAACAGGCCGGATTATTATCATCCCTTTTCTCAGCCTTCTGGGCCTTACCGGATCCTGGGATCTCGAAAATCGTTTCCGGGCGCCATCACCTGAGACGCCGGTGGGGGATAAACATGTTGTCTGGCTCCACGCAGCATCTCTGGGAGAAACAAAACTCCTGGTGGCTTTTATCGATATCCTGTCCGAAAAGCATCCCGACATGCACTTTTTCTGCACCGCCACGACCCGTACCGGCGTGGAACGTCTCAGGATGAAACATCACGAACGTATACTTGAAATCGGGTTCCTGCCGGTCGACACCCTGAAACTCATGAAAAAGACAGTGGAAAATTTCAACATTTCCCGGGTGTGGCTTATGGAGCTTGAATTGTGGCCTTCAATGATGCTCACCTGCATGAGAGAAGGAATCCCCGTAGGCATTGTTAATGGCCGGGTCGAATCCGGATCCTTTGCCTGGTATACAAGGTTCGGTTTTATTTTCGGCCCCCTCTTTTCATATCTTCGTCCTGTCTTTGCCCAGGCTGAGCATTATGCCGCGCGATTCAGAAAACTCGGCACCTCCCCGGATGCGCTGTCGGTTGTGGGAAATCTGAAATCACGCATTACTATCGCCCCAACCACCGCTGCCCAACGGACTGCACTGCGAAAACAGATGCACTGCGATAACGGAATGACTATCATGACCGCCGGTTGCGTTCACCCGCGAGAAGCCACTCTTATTCGAACAACCCTCGAGATATTATCCGAGAGAGGTTTCCCCCTGCGATGTATCATTGTTCCCCGCCATCTTACCGCAGTTCCGGCTATTCTGGAAGAGCTTTCAGATGAAACGCTTCATCTGAAAGACATCCACACAACCAGAAACTGGAATGTCTGCCTGATTGAAAAATTCGGAATTCTCGAAGATATGTACAGTATCGGCGATCTGGCCTTTGTGGGCGGAACATTTGTCGAGGTGGGAGGACATAATGTCTGGGAAGCGGCCCGGTTCGGCATACCCGTCTTTTTTGGCCCGGATTATCATACGCAGAAAACCAGTTGCACCCAGCTTCTTGAAGCCGGGGTAGGATTTTCCGCCACAGATCCCGAAAGCCTTGCCCAAAGTATTATCGCCGTATGTAAAAATGATACCGGTTTGTACAAAGAAAATCAAAAAACGTTCAGCCGGATAATTAACGATTCACATATATCACTTGCTCCATTGATACCATGAAAGAAAAAAAAGAGCTTGCAGCAACCCCCTTTGTTCTGTTTTGCGGGGATGATACCATTTCCAAGGAACAGATACGGTCGGCGCTTATCGAAAAAGTAACGACTCTTCATGGTTCGTGCACAAAAGAACTTTTCGATCCGACGTCCGAAACAGTACTCAATTTTATCGAAAAGATAATGACGCCCTCGCTTTTCAACGACATTCGGATATTCCAGATCAATCATCTTGAGCGGTTATCCTCTGATGATTTACAGCAGATATCCCGCCTTCTGGACTATCCGATCGATAATGTGTATCTATTCATGGATGCCGGAACATTTTCGGACAACAGAACATCTCAGGCAAAAAAGTGGAAAAACTGGGTAAAAGCCTATAAAGATAAGGTATCATCAAACAGTGCTGTTTATTCCTGTTTTGAATTCATGAAACCCCCGGATTACAAAATCTCCGAATGGCTTACCACCAATGTACCGTTTTTTTTCGGCAGGACAATAGCAAAGGATTGTGCGGAACACCTCATTGATCTGACCGGGACCGATCTTGGCGCCCTCTATTCGGAACTTCAGAAAATAGACCTTAATATAGCACCTAAAAAAGCGATCGACCGGGACTCAATCGACCAAATAGTTGGCGTTTCCCGGACAACTCAGCCCTATGAGCTTGCGAATGCCCTTGGAACAAAGGATATGAAAAGGACCATGGAAATCATTGACGGGCTTTTTGCATCAGCCTTCTATGCTCCGGTCTGTATAAGCGCCATTTTCAAGCATTTCTGGGCTCTTTACCGAATAAGGAAATATGCCGAACAGAATCCGGACCAGGCGCGGATGCTTCTCAATCCCGGTCGTAATTTCAATATGAAAAAACAGAATGAACTCGCTCTCAGGTTCGGGGTAGCCGCAGGATTGCTTGGCGAAAATCAGCTGAATAAAGTTTATCCGGTTATTATAAAGCCGCGACTGGTACATCAGGCCCGGGCATTCAAAGAAAATCACCATAAGAAAATATTCGGCTGGCTCCAGGAATTTGATATCGGAAGTAAAACCGGCAAAATAGATCCCAATAAAAAAGCATTTGAACTCCTGTGTTATAAAATCATCCGGGTTGAAGAACTTGAAAAAGCGGCATGAGACCACACAACGATATTTATTCAGGATAGAGTATGACGGCGCCTCTTATGGTGGGTGGCAGAAGCAGCTCAATGCTCCGAGCATACAGGAGAAAATCGAGCACGCATTCAGTACCGCAACCCGCATTCCCTGTTCGATTGTTGGCGCCGGGAGAACCGATGCTGGTGTCCATGCGCGAAGACAGGCGGCCCATATCGATATACCCCCTGTCCGGGATATCGAAAGACTCCGGTTTTCGATCAATTCAATACTCCCCGGAGACATTCAGATATTTGAGATGAAACCGGTCTCATCGGATATCCATGCCCGTTTTTCGGCGGTTAAACGACGGTACTGCTATTATATGAATTGCGAAAATCACCCACTGGTACGCCACAGGGCATGGACAATTATGTATGCGGTCAATTGGAACCGGGTACGCAAGCATGTCTCTTCCCTGCTCGGTACCCATGATTTTTCAACATTCTGTTCATCGGGCAGCGGCACCGAAAATATGACCTGTAAGGTAACCGAAGCTGCATTGACATGTAATAACGATATGTTTATTTTTTCTATAACCGCCGATCGCTTTATTTATAAAATGGTACGATCGATTGTCGGAACGCTTATCGATATCGGCCGGGGAAGGCTTATGTCGTCGATGGCTGCAATTATCAAATCACACGACCGGACCCAAGCCGGTAATACCGCTCCATCAAAGGGGCTCATCCTCGAAAACATAGAATATCCGGAGGATTTATGATTTTCTCAAAGTCGGGAAAGATCTATTTGTATATTATTTTTCTTCTTTCAGGCATGCTTCTGGGTTCTCTTATTGGTCCCATGGTAATCCGCCGTTTCTACCCGGTCCTTTTCCCGAAGTCCGAACGAAACGGTCCATCAAGCGAAAAGGCGCCGAAAACCACCTGGCCCCTTGTCAAACAGCGGCCCCGCCATGAAGTCATCGAACGGGTAGACAACTCCCGGACCAATGCCATTATTAAAGCTACCAGAGATGTTTCTCGATGCGTGGTGGGCATAGTCGTCACCGAACTCCATGTTGTCAGCCAGACCTATCAGATTTATGATTTCTTCGATCTCTTTTTCGCTCCCGAGCTGATGCCCCGGTATAAGGAAGTCGAAAATATGGGAAGCGGGTTTATTATCGACAAAAGCGGCCTCGTTCTTACAAACTACCATGTTGTACAATATGCCCGAAAACTCTATGTTAATTTTCAGGATGGACATGAGGCTGAAGGCGAAGTTATTGGAGTGGATCCTACAACCGACCTTGCCCTGATTCAAATTGAAGAAGGCGATTATCCCGCTGCAACGCTGGGGAATTCAAATGACATTATTATCGGCGAATGGGCCATTGCAATCGGTAACCCTTTCGGCTTTTTTATGAACGATTCACGTCCATCGGTGACTGTCGGGGTTATCAGTGCAACAAACAGAAATTTCGCCAAAAGCGAGCTTGCCTATTATCAGAGCATGATCCAGACCGATGCTGCGATCAATCCCGGTAATTCGGGAGGTCCACTTGTGAATGCACTGGGTGAAGTTGTCGGGATTAATACATTTATATATACGGGAAGTAAAAGTCAGCGTGGCTCGGTGGGAATCGGCTTTGCAATCCCGGTCAACCGGGCGAAACGGGTGGCGGAAGAACTCAAAAAATACGGTAAACGCCGCCGTCTCTACACCGGTATTTCGGTACAGAATGTCAACAGAACCATCGCCCTCTCCCTCGGACTCAATCGTACCGATGGCGTTGTGATTACATCGGTGCAGAAAAACAGCCCCGGTGATGCTGCAGGTCTGAAAGGGGAAGATGTTATTGTGAAAATGGGCGACCGCTCTATCCATTCAACGGCAGATATCGAAGGTTTTTTCCTCGATTATTTTGTTGGTGATAAAGTAAATATTACCGTCATCAGGAATGGAAAAAAGGTCACCAGAGAGCTGGTTTTAAAAGAAATTCCCTCCAGGCGGTGATTTGCAACAGGTATATATTGTATTTTGAAAGACAATGCTGCATTATACCCGGCCCATAATCCGCCGGATAATGTCGAAAACATCTGTATTCTGACCTGAAATTTCCGGGAAAGGAATTATTTATGGCAATTGGTTTAAAAGAAAAACGACTCGGAACCATTGTGCTTATTGTTGTTATCGGTATTCTTATCGGCTCTTACCTGAATTCACTTATGCGTGTTGTTATTCCCGGAGAGAATAATGTTGTTAAGAATTTTTTCACTACCAATGTTTATTTCGGCATCGGCGATTTCGGCATCAAAAATGCCATGGTTTTGGGAGTTGAAGGTCTCGGCAAAAACAACACCCAGCCCGACCTCAGGCCACTGGTTATTGATTTGAATGCCATAAAATTTCAGCTCGGATTTCAGATGAAATTCAGTTTACTTTCGATTCTGGGTATCTTTATCAGTCTCTATTTTTTCCGATGGTACAAATAGCTGATGGGGTTCCGTCTGCGGCATTCCGGATCATGATACTGCCGGAAAGATAATTCATAGAACAGGTATTTTATATGCGTTTTCACAAGGATTCCATTGAAACCCTTGCACAAAAGATTTATTCGGGAGAGCTTCGAAGCACCGATCTGGTGTCTACCTCTCTTGATACGATAAAGCAGACATCGAAAACCAATGCCTTTACTTCTGTTCTGGAAGAGCGTTCGCTCGAGCGCGCTGCACAGATCGACCATCTGACCATGAAAGAAAAAGGCACTCTTCCACTCTGCGGTATCCCTGTTGCGGTCAAGGATAATATTTGCACCTCGGGAATTCCCACCACCTGTGCATCGAAAATGCTTGAGAATTTTGTACCTCCCTACAATGCCACGGTTGTCGATGCGCTGGAAAAGGCGGGCGCAGTTATTATCGGTAAAACAAATTTAGATGAGTTTGCCATGGGATCGAGCACCGAAATCAGTCATTTCGGCCCGGCCCGTAACCCCCATAATCCCAATTATATCACCGGCGGTTCGAGTGGTGGTAGTGCTGCTGCGGTCGCCGATGGAGCGGTTCCCGCCGCGCTCGGTTCCGATACCGGCGGCTCGATCCGTCAGCCCTGCAGCCATTGCGGTGTAATGGGGCTTAAACCTACCTACGGACGGGTTTCCCGCTACGGTCTGGTCGCCTTTGCATCATCCCTCGATCAAATCGGCCCTATCGCCACCAATGTTCGGGATATCGGGCTTGTGCTGTCAATCATTTCCTGCCCCGAACCAAGAGACTCCACCTGCTCGGGCAATCAGTTTGTTTATGATAAATCGCTCTTCGAAGAAAAACCACAGACCCTTCGTGTCGGAATCCCCCGAGAATATTTCGGCGAAGGTCTTTCGGATGAAGTCCGGAATGCTTGTACCGAATTAATCGACAAACTGAAGGATAAAGGGATACAATTTACTGAAGTCTCTTTGCCTAATCTCCATTATGCGATATCGACATACTATGTTATCTGCACCGCTGAAGCATCATCGAATCTCGCCCGGTATGACGGGGTTAAATACGGATTTCGGGCGGAGAATGCAGGGTCGCTCTACGATATGTACGCTGAGACACGGAGACAGGGGTTCGGTCCGGAGGTAAAACGGAGGATTATGCTGGGAACCTATGTACTCAGCTCCGGCTATTATGACGCTTACTATCTGAAAGCTGCCAAAGTCAGGACCCTGGTGAGTCGGGATTTTGATAATGCTTTCTCTTCCTGTGATGCAGTCATATCGCCGGTTGCCCCTACTCCGGCATTCAAAATCGGTGAAAAATGTAACGATCCGCTTCAGATGTACTTAACCGATATC
>WJLZ01000049.1 GCA_014728215.1 Chitinivibrionales bacterium | reverse complement strand
GGACTGGGCTGTGAAGAATGCAGAAGACCGCAAAGCACGGGTTCCTTTATCCCCGGTTTTGTACTCGATTTTCTCAGGGCAACTCCCGAATATCACCTGGAAAAGGAGCAGGAAACAGCACCTCAGGATACAATACGAATCACGCGCCTTCTGGCGGTCTGGTGTGCCTATCACTTTGATATCAACCAGGAATTCAAGTCTCTCGATTTTCTGGATGAGCTTATAAGATTAAAAACGTGACCGGATATCGGAGTAATCGTCACAGGATAAAGCGCTCCACTCCTCCAGATTTTCATTGCCGCCGTTCAACACTGAGGGCGTGATGCACCAGTCGTTCGGACCGGGCAAAGACAGAGACATGTTTTGCCGCCTTTTCAAGGCCCTTAGCGGTTACCCGGGCGATCGAGATATGTTTGACAAAGCTGTCAACCCCCAGGGGGGATCCGAACCGCGCGGCGCCGCCGGTTGGAAGCACATGGTTGGTGCCGATAAAGTAATCCCCCAGAGCTGCGGGTGTGTAGGGACCTAAAAAAATTGCTCCGGCATTCATGACACTCTTTGCATCCTTTGCGGGATCCTTTGTCATAATCTGCAAATGCTCGGGAGCACACTGGTTTATAAGATCGATACTCTCTTTTCTGCTTCGGGTGACCACCAGGGAGAGCGCATTGGACGACAGGTTATCGAACTGGTGTGCTACCGGCGATTTTTTGACCTCCTCAAGCAGGCATTTCTTTATCCGATCGGCGAAGCGCGAATTTTCGGTTATGCAAAAAGCGACTTCATCGCCACTTCCATGCTCGGCCTGGGCGAGCAAATCGAGGGCAACCCAGGAGGGGTTTGCCGATGAGTCTGCAAGGATGATTACTTCAGAGGGTCCGGCGATTGTATCGATATCGACAGCTCCGTAAACGCAGCGTTTTGCCAGGGCCACGTAGAGATTCCCCGGGCCGACAATCTTTTCTACCGGCCGGATTGTTTGGGTCCCATAGGCCAGGGCCCCCACCGCCTGAGCCCCGCCAATCTGATAGACCTCCTTTACCTTGAGCAACTGAAGGGCATAGGCTGTTGCCGGATGGAACTCCTTTTGCGGCGGAGTTACCGCAACTATTTCTTTCACCCCTGCAAGCCGGGCAGGAATAACATTCATCAGCACTGTCGATGGATATGCTGCATAACCGCCGGGAATATAGACACCAACCCGGGAGAGCGGCTGAATCCTCATGGCAAGAGTCCCTTCACTGGTTTTCAGCGAATATCCCTTTTGTTTCTGGTGTGCATGATAGGCCTTTATCCGTCGGGCGGCTTCCCGGACAGCCTTTTTCAGCGGCGCAGAGGCTTTCTTTGCCTGTTCAGAAATCCGGTCATCACCAACCCGGACGGTCGAGGCGGTAAGCGATACCTTATCGAATTTCCGGGTATACTCAAAAAGCGCTGTATCACCCCGCTTTTTTAGGTCTTCCAGAATAGTTTCCACCGTGGCAAGTGCTTCTGTTTCACTCTTATGAGCCGATGATGTCAGTGTGGCCAGTATTTTCGAACCGGACTTGCCCGTATAACGCAGAATCGGAATAGAAAGTGTTGTAGCCATGCCTGTTTTCTCCCTTGTGATAAATACGACATCACAAAATAACTTGTTGATAAATCTATTTCTAAATATTCGGGATTATTTTTCAGCAGGAATGCCTGTTTCAGGCACATCAAATAAGACACGATTTAATTTCGTATATATATTAAATGATTGCGCTTCTCCTATTAAAAAATGTATCTTACTGAACCTTGGAAAAGGTAATTACAGACTGAATTCCGCCCCAGGCGGCAATGCGCTTATTTGATGAGTAACTGGTAATATGGGTAACTGGTAATAATGGATAGACCTTTTCGTATATTGCTTGTAGATGACGAGCCTGGCATCCGTAAAATACTGCGACTCTTCCTTGAAATGCAGGGCTTCGTTATTTCCGAAGCTATTACTGCAAATCAGGCGATGCAGGCAATAAAAAACGAAAAGCCCGATCTGGTTATTCTGGATGTTATCCTCTGTGGACAAACGGGTTTTGATGTATGCGAATGGATAAAAGGTAATACTGAGACTAAAGATATTATCGTGTTCCTCTTTACTGCGCTCAATCAGGAGCAGGATTTCAAAGAAGGCCAACGTGTTGGATGTGACCTTTATCTGACAAAGCCGCAAAACCCAAAAGATATCGTTGAAAAGGTTACAGAATATCTGAAAGCAAAGGCAGCTTCCCAGTCTTAGTAATAAAAATGTACAGACATATCGTTTAGTTATGTGAAAGGATAGATATACTGTCATGAAAAGAAATAATGCCGTTAGTTTGTTGGTTATCATTGCAGCCGTGGCGCTCTCCATCTGGTTTCTCAAAGACTCCTTTATATTTTATTCAAAACCAATTGCAGTCCGTCAGGAGTACCAGGAAGAACACCCGAACATTTTCAAGAGAATATTCAATCTCGGCCTCGACCTGCAGGGCGGCATGCGGCTTGTCCTTGAGATCGACCGTTCGCAACTCAACAAAGATGAACAGAAAAATGTTCTTGACCGGGCCTACACCATTATCGAAAACCGGATCAATGCGCTGGGTGTTGCGGAGCCGACAATTCAGAAGCAGGGAAAAGACCGGATCATCGTCGAACTCCCGGGACTCAAGAATGAAGAAGCCGCCAAGCGGGTGATCGGTTCGACTGCCCAGCTCGAATTCAAACTCGTTCGGGAACCGTCGGAGCTTATGCGCGCAATCCGCATTATCGATAATGTGGTAAGTGGTAAGGCCGGCATTGATTCTCTGGAGACGGATACTGCGGCCGATACGACAGCGCAGGAGGAAGTCGAAAGCCGTGAGAAAGCTCGTCAGCTCTTTGAAGGCGGTGTTGAAGATACTGCTGCACAGGATACAACAATCGCTCCTG
The DNA here is from genome assembly GCA_014728215.1 of Chitinivibrionales bacterium. Lineage (NCBI taxonomy): Bacteria > Pseudomonadati > Fibrobacterota > Chitinivibrionia > Chitinivibrionales > Chitinivibrionales bacterium. Next base: position 3,920 of record WJLZ01000049.1, on the reverse strand, counting down.
AAACAATTACCTCATTCAGAAGTCTCCTGGTACAAATCGGCGAACAAATCGGCGTTCCGGAAAAGAACAAGGCAAAAGTTGATAAGATCCTCGATCGAGAAGACGTTCAGAATGCGCTTCAACGGGCAGGCATGGGTGGAAGTCAGTTTCTCTGGGGTCATGATATTATCGACCAGGGGCAGATTGAAGTTCGTCCTCTCTACTTTGTAAAATCCCGCCCCGAACTCAAAGGTGATGCAATCAGCGATGCCAGCGCTATCCTCGGCCAGGGTGGAATGAATCAGGGTCAACCACTCGTCTCGCTGGAAATGAATCGCCGGGGTGCCCGGGTTTTTTCCAGGGTAACCGCTGCCAACACAAACAAATATCTTGCTATCGTTCTTGACAGCACCGTCTATTCGGCCCCGGTAATCCGTCAGAAGATTACGCAGGGACGGGCACAGATTGAAGGTTCCTTTACAATGGAAGAGGCCAAAAACCTGGCGGTTGTCCTCCAGGCCGGTGCACTACCCGCTCCTGTCGATATTATCGAAGAAAGAACCATCGGCCCATCACTGGGACAGGATTCGATCAGAACCGGAGCGCTGGCTTTTATCATCGGTTTTGCACTGGTTGTAGTTTTTATGGGTATCTACTACAAACTCAGCGGTGTAATTGCAGATATCGCGCTTATTCTCAACCTTCTCTTTGTCATGGCTGTCATGGCAGGAATCAATGCAACACTCACCCTGCCGGGTATTGCAGGTCTTATCCTCATTATCGGTATGGCGGTCGATGCCAATGTGATTATCTTTGAGCGTATTCGTGAAGAACTGGCGGTTGGGAAAACAGTCCGAAGTGCTGTTAATGCAGGGTATGGACGGGCATTTCTTACGATTATGGATGCCAATATCACCACCCTTATTACCGCATTTATCCTTCTGTGGATCGGTACCGGTCCGATTAAAGGATTTGCCATAACACTGATTTTCGGTATCATCGCATCACTGTTTACCGCTCTGTTCGTAACCAAGGTGATATTCAACATTATTGTCGGTTCAAGAAAAGTAACAAAATTGAGCATATAATTTGAACAATAAGGAAACACCCATGCAGTTTTTTAAATCAACAAATTTCAATTTCATCGGCAACCGGAAAAAGGCATTCGTTTTTTCGGGTATCCTGCTGCTCATTACCGTTGTATCGCTGATAGTTAACAAAGGCCCCAACCTTTCAATCGACTTTGTAGGCGGTACAGTCGTTCAACTCAAGTTTGAAAATTCGATTAAAGACGATATCGGACAAATCAGATCGGTTATCGACCAGCTCGAATACGGCTCTCCTGAAGTTAAAACTATCGGTAAACCCGAAGACAATGAAATTCAGATAACCGTCAAGGCTACCGAAAGCAAAGGCGAATCGGTGGGCGATAATATTAAAAAAGCCGTAGCCACAAACTATCCGGATAACCCTTTCGAACTCCGCAGAGAAGAAAAGGTGGGGCCGAAAATCGGTGGTGAACTGCAGCAAAAGGCTGTGCTGGCGATCCTTCTCTCGCTCCTGGCTATCGTTATCTATATCGGTATCAGGTTCCATTTACCATTCGGGATTGCGGCCATTGTGGCGCTTTTTCATGATGTGCTCATTACAATCGGTGCATTTGCTTTTCTTAATCTCATCCCGAATGTCGATGTTGAGCTTTCGCTTCCGGTAATCGCTGCACTGCTCACCATTGTCGGATACTCCCTCAACGACACAATCGTTGTCTTCGACCGTATCCGGGAAAATATGGGAGGGTCGGTTATAAAACGCAATCTCGAAGAAAGGATTAATTCCAGTATCAATCAGTGTCTGTCACGAACGATCATTACGTCACTGACTACCTTCGCAGTGGTCCTGACCGTTTTCATTGCCTTCATCAACAGCGGCGCTATCATCAAGGATTTCTCCCTCGCCCTTCTTGTGGGCGTAATCTCCGGAACCTACTCATCGATCTACATCGCCAGTCCTATTCTGGTGTTGTGGAACCAGAAATGGACGATTAAATAGTAATAACAGTTAATTAACATAAAAATACAGAGGCACGGGGCTTATATGCTAAGCTTACCGTGCCTTTTTTTTGATGGTGGGGGGAGGATGGTTCGCAGCAAATTGCTTAACGAGTTGGGGTGAGATATTAAGCATATGAGACAAACGACCTGTCCCGAGGTGCTATCGGGAGAGTGACAACGATTTGAGACAATATCCATATCCTATTTTACAGAACCCGGACCCTTTCCCGCCCTCCACCTTTCCCGGCTTCCTCGATTTATATTTATTAACTTATCGATCTATAAATATGTTAATTTACCAGACAGTTATTCGTATTAATTGGGAGTATATATGAAAAAGTGCATTTTTCTGTTGTGTGTTCCGGTAATTTTTTTCTCATGTGCAAGACAGGTTATTACGCGAAATGAAGTCCCGAGGGGAAAACAGAAAATAATGGTCCGTTCACAGGGAGATACTTCATCGTACATTTTTGAATTTCAGGATTCGGTGCAACGCCGCACCTTTCTGAGTTCTTTTGAAGATTTTGTCGAGCAGTATCCTTTCGATACCATAAAAACCGACACGGTGGACACCTATGTAAAGATCACGATTTACCCCCGGTTAAAGAAGATTGTAAAAGGCGATTCCCTGATGCTTTCCCCTGTTGAAGAAGCCCGCTTTGTAGAATCGATTATTGAAGCCGGCGCCGACACGGTCGACACATCAGCATTGCCCGAGCCCGGCGGTGCGGTATCACTTTACTATCACAGAGATGAAATCGATTCCCGCATTATTCATCTTATCGGCGCATCATTGACCCCGTCATTAAAGTATGCAAAAATCAACGACAGTCTCTTTGCCGGTCATGTCATGCTTCCCGAGCAGGTTTCGGACCAACGGATACGGCTTTCGATCAACCCCCTGCTGAAAAACGGTAAAGGTGAGCCCCTCTCGGCCTTTGACATCGTCGATGCCTGGAATACCTTTGTTAAAAAGTATCCTTCCGAAGGCATGGCCCTTTTCCGGCATGTTAAGGGTATTGGAGGACTTATCCGGGGTGAAGAAGCGGTTATTCCGGGGATCCGGACAATCGATGACAAAACAATCATGCTTCACCTCCAGAAACCCGACCCCTATGCCATACACCGTCTGAATTGCCCCTTTTTGCTTCCCCCCTCCACCCGACTTGGCCCTTATTATCTTATCGGCAGAAAAAACGGTGTTATCGGTTGTATGGCCAATAAGCATTATATTGCCGGAAGACCCTTCCTTGACAAGTGCGCCATTCGGCTCGGAGGCGACAGCAACCCATTCCTGGGCTACTCCATGAAACGGTACGACATAATAACACTCTACCAGACGAAAGATATTGCCTATGCCCGTGATAAACTTCTGCAGGAATCCAAACTTGTCAGGGGGTGGGAAGACCTCTATTTTCTGGCGCTGGGTGAAGAATCGGAAGAACTCCGCAAATTTCTGGTCTCGATGGTTAATCCGGAAGAGCTGTTGAAGAATTTTATTCAGGCCGAGGGTCATGTTATCGACGCCCTTGCCGACACGGCAGATATCAACCGTGAAAAGGAATCGGAAAAACTTCGCCAGGCCCCCTTTACCGGTTCTCCTCTGACAATTTTATACAATAAAGGTGATCCGATCTCCGGCAGGCTGGCCGAAAAACTCCTCGCTGATATCTCGCATATCGGCATGCCTTGCCGTCTCGACGGTCGCGGAGGAGCCGAGTTTGAAAAAGCACTGGTAAGCCGGGACTATTCTCTTGCCGTGGGATGGGCGCCTGCCGATATCAGAAAAAGCAAATGTCAACAACTTCGACTGGCGGCAATATGGTTTAACGACCAGATAAACGAACAACAACGCATTGCAGAATATCGAGAATTGCCGCTTTTCAGTAT
>WJLZ01000048.1 GCA_014728215.1 Chitinivibrionales bacterium | reverse complement strand
GGTGGTAACCGATCCCGGTCTGAAAGTTGGTGAAGGTGAAATCGTGGGCAAACAATGGAATTTCAGTGAATGGTCGAATCATCCCTATTATGCCGTAGCAAATGAAGAAATGGATCGCCTGTGGCGGCCCGGTGGAGGTATTTACGAGCATATCAATAATCTCGAGCAGGTTACTGCAATCAATTTGAAAGATTCTGTTTACATAAGACTGGTCTCCTCCACTGATACATCCTATGAATCGAGCACCAATATGGCGTTTCCTGCTATGTATGTTGATATTCCCGACGATTTTGTGGAAGATTGTTGCTGGCTGGGGGAACCTAATGTGGCTGTCAAACAGAAGCCCATTACCGGCGGTCACGGCGCCGTTGCACTGTCGGATATCCTGTCGGGCTCGATCAAAGATATACAATCGATCTCGATCTATGCGCTCAATGGAAGGTTGGTCCGGCGGATAGATTTGACAAAAGAAAGTGCGCTCAGCCTCGATCGGGTGCATGTCCGGGGCGTTTCTCTTATCCGTGTTCACGGCGTCAACGGCGCCGAATCGGTATATCGAATGGTTCAGCCGTAGCGATAGTGTACGGGCGTTCAATTGAACGCCCATACACCTTTCTTGAACGCCACCCTGCTTTCTTCCCTTCTCATGAATATCCCTACTACATTCCACCATTTTTTATTTTACTATCTATACGAAGTGAATTCTTTAAAGTCTTTTAGAAAGGGATTATATGAAGTCTCTTCAAATCACAGTTGTTGGCCTCGGCTATGTTGGTCTTCCCCTGGCAGTGGAACTGGCAAAATATTTTCCTGTTAGCGGTTTTGATATCAACAAGCGGCGGACAAAAGTATTGAAATCGGGTAAAGATCCCAATGGTGAGGTAGATGATATCGATTTAAAAAAGAGTTCACTTCAGGTTTCATCAGACCCCCGGGTTATTAAAAAAGCCGATGTTGTAATCGTTGCGGTTCCCACGCCTATCGATGATCATAAAACACCCGACTTGACACCGGTGATCAAGGCGTCGGAAACAGTGGGGCAGAATCTGAAAAAAGGTGCGATCGTTGCCTATGAGTCGACCGTATATCCGGGGGTGACTGAGGATATCTGCGTTCCCGCGCTGGAGACAAACTCGGGCATGAAATGGAAAAAGGACTTTTTTGTCGGCTATTCGCCGGAGCGGATCAACCCCGGAGATAAGGTTCATACCTTTTCTACGATAACAAAAGTAGTTGCCGGTGATACACCGCAAACGCTTACAACGCTTGCGAACATGTATGGCACGGCGGTTAAGGCGGGCATCCACAAAGCATCATCGATAAAAGTAGCTGAAGCCGCCAAGGTTATCGAGAATACGCAAAGGGATATCAATATCGCATTAATGAACGAGCTACGCATACTTTTTGACAAGATGAACATTTCGACGAAGGCGGTTCTCGAAGCAGCGAGAACAAAGTGGAATTTTCTTCCCTTCGAGCCGGGGCTGGTAGGAGGACACTGTATCGGGGTCGATCCCTATTATCTTGCCTATAAAGCGGAAGAAGCAGGGCACCATCCACAGATTATCATGGCCGGGCGGCGGATCAACGATGCCATGGGACGGTATTTTGCCAGGGAGCTGGTGAAAAAACTTATCGACAAAAAAAATGTTGTCAAAGGGTGCAGGGTGCTGATGTGTGGTATTACCTTCAAAGAAAATGTGCCCGACATACGGAATTCAAGGGTTATCGATATAATTAATGAACTGAAGTTTTTCGGCATTAAGGTTGACGTTTGGGATCCGGTTGCCGCCCCTGATGAAGTATACGAAGAATACGGTATCCGACTGATCAAGCAGCCGAAAAAGAATACTTACGATGGTCTTGTTTTTGCCGTAAAACATCAGCATTTTGTCGATTTGAAAAAGAAAAACCTCAAAGGCTTTTTGAAAAAATCGGGTAATTTTTACGACTTAAAAGAGGTGTTCGGGAAATAGATCTGTTTTCGATAATTATTTACTTTCATTTGCGGGACAGTATATATGAATCTGTTTGATATTTGCATTATTACGGCGTCGAACTCGGGGCAGGCCGATGTGTTCAGAAAGCTGATCAAGCGCCGGATCGATTACGGCCTCTATCCGCGGGAGATCGATTTCAGGGTGTATCATGATCCGGACCGGGGGCGGGTCGGCAGCGGTGGCGGTACGCTCCTGGCGCTGCATAATCTTCTGAAAGATTATGCAGTAGTCGATTCGTCTGATTTTTTTGCTGGCAAGCGGATTTTAATCGTTCATGCAGGAGGCGAAAGCAGGCGGCTTCCCTGTTATATTCCCGAAGGGAAAATATTTGCGCCCATTCCGATCGCGTCAAGCAGCGTCGTTCCCCCTGTGGTTCTTGATATGCAGCTTACCCTGTTTCTTCGTTATCCCTGGAGGGAAGGAGAAGTTGTCGTTATTTCCGGTGATGCAATTATCGATTTTGATACCGCCTTTGTTCCCGACAACCGCGGAGAAATCTGTGGCTTCGCAAAGCCCTCATCGCTCGAGCAAGGTTCACACCACGGGGTATTCGGATTTGATCCGGCCAAAGAAAAGGTCCTCGACTTTTATCAAAAGGCGCCGGTCGATATTCTTGCCGGAAAGGCTGTTCTGGAAGGCGCCGATCAATGTGCGCTTGACATCGGTATCGTTGCCCTTGGGCCAAAGGCGAGTAAGGGGTTTCTGGAATTTGGAAACAGCAGGACCGGAAAGAAAAAGACTGTTTTAGAAGGCGTGCAGGAAGGAGCTTTGAAATTCGATCTCTATGTGGAAATCATGAGTGCCTGTATCCAGAACGTTTCCTTTGATGATTTCGTTAAGAAAATTTCAAGCCAGACCTCTCTTACAAAAAAAGAACTTCAAAGACTATATACCATATTCCACACTTTTATTTTGCGCGGCACATTAACCCGGAACACGACCTTTTTACATTTCGGGACCCTTGCCGAGTATCCGCAATCATGTCTGGACCTTCACAGCAAAGATCTCCGTCCTTTTTACGCCCACGAAAATGAAGAAGTGCAACCGCTCTGTACGCCTGAACAGGTTTTATTCAATGACCTCGATTTCAATGTGCCCGTAGGCCGTCATAAAACGCTCTATGCGGAATCGGTACAGGGGTGTACGTTTTCGAATATTGAAGGTGGGAATGTAATTACCGGAGTTGAATCATGGAATACCGATATAATTATTCCTGAAGGGATATGTATCGACCAGCGCCGCGGCAAAGGCGGCAAGATCACACTTGTCTATTCCACAAAAGATACCTTCAAGCCGCAGGATTCACTGAGAGATGTGATTTTTTGCGGCATACACATGGACCAATGGTTGAAGCAGCATGGTTTGACCGAAGAAGATCTGTGGGAAAAGGAAGACAGGTACGATCTCCACCGGGCCCGTCTTTTCTGCGCCGAGGGGCCGGTGAAGTTTATCGCCGGGTATTGGCAGCGTCCCTTTAATGAAGAATGGGCGGAAGAGTTCCGGGAGCGGAGACGTTTTTCGATCAGGGAAGTCAATGAGGGGAGTGATGTTAACCAAAGAGAAGAGGGCCGCATTGCTCTCCGAAAAGAAATACTTCGTCGACAACTCAGGCAGGGAAAGGGCTGGAGAAACCTTTCATCCACCGATTTTGGTGCAGTGGTAAAGAACAGTCCGTTGGCCGGGAAACTTGCCGGGGTAGCAAAAAAAACCGATGATGTTCTTTTAAAACCTTATCGGGCAACACTGCTTGCCTCTTTGCCCGGCACACCCTCCCACCCGGCAAATATGATTACGTTCGGCACCGGTATTTCTGAAAAGGGGCCCAAAAGGCTTAAACCTTCGGTAAAGCATGACCAGATTGTCTGGGCCCGGTGTCCGGTACGTCTCGACCTTGCCGGCGGATGGTCGGATACTCCACCCTATACGCTTCGATTCGGAGGACAGGTGACCAACCTGGCTGTTAATCTCAACGGTCAGCCGCCGATTCAGGTGTTTTGTCGAAGGCTGGATTCTCCGGCTATTCGAATCCATTCCATAGATTTGGGAGTTACCGAAACAATTACGAGTTTCGGCAAGTTGAATGATTATTGCGATCCTTCGTCACCCTTTGGCCTGCCCCGGGCCGCGCTGGTTCTTCTGGGGCTGACCGCGAAAGGATGTAGCGAAAAAACATTACAGGCATGTTTGAAAAAAATGGGATGTGGAATCGAGATAACGCTGCTTTGCGCGGTGCCCAAAGGCTCGGGACTGGGGACATCGTCGGTACTGGGCGCAACGATCCTTGCCGCACTCCATCGTTTCTTCGGCCTGAATTATTCCCATGAAGACCTCTTTTTGCAGGTGCTGCAAATGGAACAGATGTTGACTACCGGTGGAGGATGGCAGGATCAGATCGGTGGGGTCGAAGGCGGCGCCAAATATATCGAAAGTAAACCCGGCCTCAAACCGAATCCGGTCATTCACCGTCTGGATCCCTGGCTGTTCCGGAATCCGCAAACCCATGGCTGTTTTACGCTCTTTTATACCGGTATTACCAGACTGGCAAAAAATATTCTTCAGGAGGTGGTCGAACAGGTAAACAGCAATCATCAGGCCTACCTTTTTACCCTCAATTATATCCGGGAACTTGCCGTAGAGGCCAAAGATGCAACGGGACTGCGTGATTTGCAGAAAATTGCAGTGATTATTAATGAATCGTGGAAATCAAATCTCCGGATTCATTCCGGAACTACCAACGCACAGGTCAATCGCTTACTGAAGGCCACGGCGCCGTATTACTGCGGAGTTAAGCTCCTCGGTGCGGGCGGCGGTGGATACGCACTTTTTGCCTCCGAATCGGTCGAGCAGGCTGCAAAGCTACGGGAAATCCTTTACCGCAAATTCGAAAACGAAAAAGCCCGTATTGTAGAATTTGCGCTCAATGAAGAGGGACTTCAGGTGACCGTTTCGTGAGAGAGAAGGGGGAGTTGAGGGTTAAAAGTCCGTATAAAGGATACAAGGTATAGGGTACAGGGTTTCTCTCTCACATCGTTTTCTCAGATATTTCTTCTCCCCCCTCATTCTCCATATC
>WJLZ01000047.1 GCA_014728215.1 Chitinivibrionales bacterium | reverse complement strand
ATAAGAAGGAGAATCATTGCCTTTCCTCCTCCTGTTGCGGGCGCCCGATATCTTCACTGACCGGAAAGATAGCGCAGTTCAACTGACAGACACGAGTGCTCTGCTTGTCGAGGCTGACAATCCGCTTCACACGGTCTTTGAACGCGTTGATCTCGGCGATCAGGATATCGTAGGTAGCCGGTGATACTCCGAGAGTCATGGTGGAGATATGGCGGCGGCTTTTGTCAAAGCGTTCGAGTGCCGACTCGGCAAGATCGATCATGTGTCCAACATAGGTACGCTGCGCTATGGTGGTAATGGAATCATCGGCGGTGATCGCACATTGTGTTTGTTCATACGTTCCGCTGTCGTTTTTTTTCAGAAGGCCTAGTTTCAGCAGCAGAGCAACCGATTTTTTAGCCTGCGACCGGGTGATGGGCGGTGAAACAGCCCGGGCGAGAGCCTGATAATCGTCGCCGAAATCGTGCAGGCAAACAAGCTCGCGAATCACGGAATTATACCATTTATCAAAATAATCGTACTGCGCTGATTTCAAAACCCCTTCACGCACGCCGCCGATCATGTCGCGCAATACCGAATAGTGCTCCTGCTTTTCACGAGCAGTTTTGGCCTGATTAAATAACACCAGGTGTATGAAATACGTTGCTTCGCGAGGCGAAAATGCAAGTGCCGTGCAGAACCGCTCCATCATTTTCGGCGTCAGGTTACGGCGGCCATCGATAATATGCTTTAAAAACGAGGATGAATTGATTCCGGCTTTATTGGCAAAATATCGGTAGGAAAAATGACGGGTCGAACGCTTCTTCTCATCGTAATAATAAGAAAGATACGTACGGTAATCGACAAAGTCGTAGATGGATTTCATCGGTGCTCGCCGGCCACAAATAAACAATACTATTACTATGTCATGCTATGCCCAGATTATATAAATATACGCATAAAAACAGGGCCGCGCATACAAAATCTTGCTTCTGCATGAAAATATGTGTACGAAATGTACACAAATCAATCTGTAACTTTCTGATTTTATATTAGTTATATCATTATTACACAGCATTGTATTTCTCTGCAGTACACATAATCGTTGGAAAGAATGCATGCTTTGCTATTGTCTCCGGTTTTACTTTCCGTTGATTTCGGGGCCGTTATAATCCGACACGCAAATGCCGCTGAGCGCATGCCCGGCAGCCAGGCAAAAGATAATCGGCAAACCTGCAAAAGCAATTTTGTTCATTAATTCCCCTAATTAGTTTTATTTTGCTGAAATCATTAATGGCAAACCCGAACCTCCTGTTATATTAAATGCCACTAAAGCCAATTCAAAGTACAATGAATGCAGATATATAGGGGTATTTATCGTCATTTTTTCACTACATTAACTGCTACCGACCTATGTGTTTTCATTTCAACTAACCAATGCACATAGGGTTCTTTAAAAAAAGACATTCTGTTGTAAGGGGGTTTAACATGAGGCATTATGTTTTATTGTATATCATTGGGATAATTGCTGCCGGTTACGGGCTTGACGGCTACGCTGTCACGATTATCGGTGGTAACGAACATCATCTCCCCAGGCCGGGAAGGTTACTCTGTGCAAAAATTCAGAACGATGAGGTGATCAGCCGCAAATTTCTGGCCGAATCTGCCCGTTCTCCCAGCATCGATCAAAGCGGCAGCTATATTGCATTTATAGATTTCTCCGGCGGCGGTTGGGGCGTGCTTTCGGTTGTGAGCGTCGACAGCGGCACAGTCATGAAAATTGCTGAATTCGATCATCCTCCTCAGGCGCTCTGGTGGTGCACCGATAATAAATGGTACTACGATATCAATTACCGCAACGATGATTACACTGTTGCGAACAGGCTGATGAAAATATATATCGATTCTTCAGGTGCAACACCGGTAATTCGTCAAGCGACCCATGCAAAGCTGATCATGAATAAAGCAGGATGTTTCGGCGATCTTTCCGCCGATGCCAGATGGATGCATGTACGGGGCGGCGGCTGTTTTCCCGATGACAGTTCACTGTGTGAAAACGGCCGCAGGTTATATGAGATTCCTGAAAACGACAGCAATGCCATCCCGGTAGCCATCGATGGAGTCGGTGGTGTCGGGTGCGGCAACAGCGTTGCCCCTTTCGGTCGATTTCTGGTTGCCTGGGAAGGCGGTCATAATACCAATAATTTCATTGATATTGAGGGTACCGAAGAAATGCTTCGGTTTACCAATACCGAAAAGACCGCCAATCTCACCGACGGTGATCCAGTTACCGGCTCCGGTAACTGCAACGGCTGGTCGTGCAATTCCGATTACTGGTTTACTTCCGATTGCGGCTCAACCGGCCCCAACGGAGAAACCGGCAATGATCATGTTATCGCCAACTGGAAAACACGGCAGGCGATCAATGTCACCAGCATGCAGCAGGGCGCCACGCGCGGGGATCTCTGGTGCTCTTCGCAGGAAGATGTTCATCCCGATCTTTATCATTTTGTCGAAGAGCGATCGCAGCGGCGAAGTCAGTGGAATGCCCTGTTCGCTGCGCTCACCGGTCAATCGGTTGACACTTGCAAGCGTGTCGCCCTCCTCCAACCCTCCGAACGGCGAATCTATCATATCGGTGATACCATCGAGCTGATATGGTCGCTGGCCCCCCGGGGCACCGATGGCGGTCTTGATATAGCAATCAGTCCGGATAATGGAAAAACATTTTTCTTTCCTTCCGGCGAAGGCCCGCTTGAAGACAACGCCCCTTCCGTATACCAGGGAGCAATCGGCTTTTTCCGCTGGGTAATACCGGATTCCGTCACCGACGGGTACCTGACCATGAGTAGTGTTGCCGACTCCCTGCTGATCGGCGTTCAGGACAATTATTCGGTCGATGAATGCGAGTTGAAAAATCCGTCGACTACATTCTGGGCGCCGGTGCTTGCTGTGCAGGAATAAGGAACAATACCGGAATAGTAAGAGCCACCAACCTCTTTGAGCACTGCACCATACCGGATATCCTCAAGAAGTGCAGGAAAAAATAATAACGCTGATCGGCTTTGATAACGCAGCGCAGAACGTATATTTTTTCCGGCAATTATTCTTTTCCATATTAACATTTTATTAGCCGGATACAGCTTTCATGAAGCATACAACTCTTGGAAATACGGGCATATCGGTTTCTGCTCTGGGCTACGGTGCCATGGAGCTGCGCGGGCCACAGGTATGGAACGGACGGGGCATCGATCTGCCGCATGCCGACCGACTACTCAACAGTGTGCTCGACAGCGGTATCAATTTTATCGATACCGCCCCCTGCTATGGTATCAGCGAAGAAACGATCGGAAAATGCATTGCTCACCGGCGGAGCGAATATATTCTTGCCACCAAATGCGGCGGCGCCATAACCCGCCACGATAAGGGCGAATGGGACATCTCCCATGATTTTAAAGAACAAACCCTTCGGGAAAACATCGACGCCAGTCTAAAACTTTTAAAAACCGATTATATCGATATCTGGCAGCTTCACAATCCCAAGCCCGACAGGATCTCGAAGGACATGATTGCAGCGGTGATTGAGGATTTAAAAGCGCAGGGAAAAATCCGCCACGGCGCAATCAGCACGACCATGCCCTTTATTAAGACATTTATCGAATGGGATTTTCTGGAAGCATTCCAGATGGCCTATTCCGGGCTGGAGCGCAATGAGGAACGAATTATCTCCGACGTTGCCGCGCGGGGTCGGGGCACAATAATCCGCGGGGGTGTTGCCCAGGGTGACGCCGGTCGAAACAGCGATGAAAAATGGGCATATTTTGAACAGTCAAACATTGCAGAGCTGTTCGATGACGGCGAAACGCCGGCCGGCTTTCTGCTCCGCTTCGTGCTCACCCATCCAGGGGCGCAAACGGTCATTGTCGGCACGTCAAGTACAGATCATCTGAAAGAAAATGTTGACGCAGCACAAAAAGGTCCATTGACGGAAGAGCTATACGAAGAATGCAAAAGAAGGCTCGATTCGGCAGGATGCACGATTTTATGGGACGCGATAAACGGAAACCCGCTTCGGTGATAAAAAGCCCGATGCCGGCCACAGATCATTCACAATCAAACAAAAAAGGCGCCGTCCTTATCACCGGCACCGACAGCGGCCTGGGACTGGCGTTTGTCCGGAAATTCCTTTCCGAAAACTGGATCGTCTTTGCAGGATGGATTGTTTCAGATTCTCCGGTTACAAACATCGACAACCCGGCTCTTTTCCCCGTCATTCTGGATGTTACCGATTTGCAGTCGATCAAAGCTGCCCGTAATGAAATTTTAAAGCATACACGTTCGCTGGATATCCTTATCAACAATGCAGGAATCAATCCCGACAAAGATATCACGCTCGAAAAGCTTGAATTCGATATGGTGCAGCAGGTGCTCGATGTCAACGCTGTCGGCCCCTTGCGGGTCACGCAACAGTTTGTTGGCCTTTTGCGCAAAGGATCATACAAGCGGATTGTGAATATATCTTCCGAGGCCGGCAGTATTATCGATTGCAGACGCAAATCATGGTTCGGCTACAGTATGTCAAAAGCCGCACTCAACATGCAAACACGGCTGCTTCAGAACTATCTCGGCCCCAAAGGATTCAGCGTGTATTCAGCACATCCCGGCTGGATGCGATCGGGAATGGGCTCTCCCCTTGCCGCATTCGCTCCGCGGGAATCCGCGGATCGATTATATGAATCGATAACAGGACCAGGAAACGACGACACACCACAATTTTTTCAGCTTGACGGCGAATCGATGAGGTGGTGAAGAGCTGGAGTAATGGAGTAGTGGAGCGATGGCATATCCAACACTCCATCACTCCAATACTCCACCACCCCAATTCTTCAAGGAGATTTTTTACAAATGGGCAAAAATATTTTACTGGTTCTCGGTGGCGCCTGGCACGATTTTGACGGATTCGAATCCACGATTGTTCCGTTTTTGCGTAAGCAACGATATCATATCGAGGTAACCGGAGACCACACCTGCTTTACGGAACTGCACAACAGCTCCTTTGATGCGGTACTGTTGTATACTTCCCTGGGCAATGCATTCGACGGCAAACGGATTGGGAAAGACCTGAAACCGGCGCAAACGAAGGCGTTACGCAAATGGGTACAGAGCGGCAAAGGACTGCTGGGCGTGCATGGAGCATCGATAAGCGGAAAAAGGAACCGAAATTATCAGGAGCTGATCGGCGGCCGGTTCGAGAAACACCCGAAACCCTTTGAGGTTACGCTCTACCCGTTCCATTCAAGGAATCAATTTACTCAAGGGATTGCGCCTTTTACTGTTACCGATGAATTTTACCTTCATACCTGCAATCCCGATATCGAGATCTGCCTGGCAGCTCTTTATAACGACGAGGTCCACCCCATGGCCTGGTCGCGAGCTGAGGGTAAAGGGCGTGTTGCCTATCTGTCGCCGGGGCATTTTCCGGAGGTCTGGAACAATAAAATCTGGCAAGCTATTTTGGTGCGAATGCTTGCGTGGTGTGCGGTGAGACAAACATCCGTAAAAGCCGGGAAGATTCTCTGAACCGATAGTATTTCAATGCCCGAAGTCGGTAGAATCGCGGATTTTCCTCTGTCGACTTTATTAGCCAAATCTGGTACGCAAGTGCCGGATAATTTTTATGCCGCAGCTTAAAAGTAACTGCTCAGGATAATCGTACCAATCTCCTACCGCACCGCCGCAATCACACTCACGCCGTTATAGCCGTTGGATAATTCATAGCGACAGAAATATGTCCCGGTCGCCGGTGAAGGGATTGTCAGGGCTTGTGACGGTCGCACATCATGCCATGAACGCACGATACTTCCATCGCCCCGGACAAGCTCAAGCGAGCGTATGCCGGTATTGGCATCGGCAAGTATAAGCGTATTCCGTGACCGATCCAGGCGAGATGAGAACATGGCCTCATATCCCCCCGCAACACGATAAGGATAGCGCACGTTAACTTCGATGCTGTTAATCACCGCCACCAGCGCCTCGGCAATCTCCGCGTTATACGAGACGCTGGGATGACAGACTTCAAACTTGTCACGATGGTAGTTGGGATAGGTAAAAGAATGGACATCGGTAAATCCGCTGTTTACTTCAGCATCGTAGACAGCGTCGATAACTTCCTTTGCATGCGTGCCCGATCCGCAACGGTCGTAGGGGCTGACAAGGACCAACTGCACACCGGGGTAGGCGGTCCGGATTGTCGTGAGAAAATCGCGGTAGCCGTCGGTGAAATTCTGATCGGACGCGACCGTTGCGCCCGGATCGTTGATCTCGGCAAAATCGTTGACCCCGGCATTAACAACGACAATGTCCGGTTTCCACTCAGAAAAATCCCATTGCGGGAACGGTTCATTCACCGATGTTCTCATAAAATAGTCGGGAATCGTGGCGTCGGAGGTTGCGCCGTCCTCTCCATAATTCCTCACAATCCCCATACCGCTGATCGCAATTAACCGGTACTCGGCATTCAGGTCCTCCGATGCCGGCACCGCATAGGATTTCGAAGCGTCATCGAGCCCCCAGTCACCGCCCAGCGCAAAGCCTGCAGTATGAGAATCACCGATAAATTCGATTTTCCTCGATGGATTTTTCTGAACCGCAGCAACAGAAGCGCCGTCGGCAATAACGATACCGCTGAAAGTTGAATGGCTTTCCGCCGATTCGGTAATTTTGAAAATGGTCAGTGAATGATTCCCCGAAGACAGCGATCCGCTTATCTGGTGACGGTCCGTGCCGGATTGTGTTGTTATTGTTTCTATCACCTGGCCGTCAATAAGAATGTTATATTTGTTCACATCGCTTTGCTCTGAAAGCAGAATCTCAAGCTCACTTCCACTGAACTGGATTTCGATCCGCGTAGCCGGCCAACTGAGATGGACATTCGATGGATCGGTATCATCGACCCGTCCGGCATAATGGAAAGCGGGATTATCGGCAGAAATTGTCTGAGCGGCATAAAGCGCCGGAGTTATTGCTGCTGCGATTCCAAGAAGGATGAATATGGAAATGAGTCTCGACATATATTGGCGACAGTAAGTCATGAGGCATCCTTTCATCGACTATTTGGGAATAACCTTGCAGCGGCCACATGCTTCAAACCAGCATGAAATTTCGCCACTGTTTCATACTATTAAGAAATATACATATATCTCGTATCGTCTACTATTTTAATCCGGCCGATAGGGTTTCGGGCCTGAATACATGCAGCATTTTATTGAACGTGCACCCGGTCAATCGACAAGCTCAAATGGAACCATCAGTCGGATATCGGCAGAGGATGCTCCCACATATACATCGTATGTTCCTGGCTCTGATTGCCACTCATGAGGGCCAGCATTGTAGAAAGCAAGGGTCTTTGGGACAATGTCGATATCCACCGTTTTCCGCTCCCCGGTATCGAGGTGCACTTTGGTAAAGCCTTTCAGTTCTTTAACCGGCCGCGGTACCAGGGACGATCGACAACCGGTATACAACTGAGCGATTTCTGCTCCGGGCCGTCCCCCCGTATTGACAATATCAAAAGTGACCCTCAGCGTATCACCGGCGCTCATCCTCGACTTCGAGAGACGGATATTTTCGTAGGTAAAGATCGTATAGCTCAATCCGAAACCGAAGGGGAACCGCGGAGCAATGCCGGTTTTGTCATGGTGACGGTATCCGCCGAAAACCGTATCGGTCAGTTTAACCCGCTTCGCTCCGTTTTCAGGATGATAGCAATCAAAAGACGATCGATCCTGCGGTTGTTTTTCGAATGTGGCGGGTAATTTACCACTCGGATTGCAGAGTCCCGATAAAATTTCTGCAATCGCAGTGCCGCCTTCCTGACCGGGATACCAGACATACAGCAAAGCCTTCACATTTTCATACCAGGCGCGCATATCGACATTCCCGCCAGCATGGAGGGTCAGCACCAGACGGGGATTTGCTTTCGCAAGCCGGTTAATGAATGTATCGATCTCCGGCGGCAATCCAAATGACCGGTCGTAGCCTTCCGATTCGACCGAAGTTATAAAACCCGTCGCATAAACTACCACATCAGCCATCCGTGCCCCTTCAAGCGCCTCATGATACCAGCGCTCGAGCATGGATGTATTCTG
Source organism: Chitinivibrionales bacterium (assembly GCA_014728215.1). NCBI lineage: Bacteria > Pseudomonadati > Fibrobacterota > Chitinivibrionia > Chitinivibrionales > Chitinivibrionales bacterium. The sequence goes on along the minus strand of WJLZ01000047.1, from coordinate 2,587 downwards.
ATAGCCAAATCGTATTGATGCTTCTTTGACCGATTTGATAAATCCAAGCTCTATCTCATATCGTAGCCCACCCCTGCAGCTAATCTGGATACTTTGAACACAATCCTGCGCCGAATCAGTTTTGTTGTTCTGTATTTCTTTTCCATTAATGCGCAGGTAATATTCTCCAAAGGCACATTGGACATAAAAAGTATGGACACCACTCTCCTCAGGCGTAAAGCTTCCCCGCCAGCGAACACAGACACCTTCCATTTCAAACTCTTCGGACGGCGCCTTATTGGCCCATTTAAAGCAGATATGCTCATCGACTCGCTCCAGATCGGGCGCTCCTTCGAAATTATCGTTTTTGAAATATTCACCATGCAGACCGGCCTGACCGTCAGGAGTGGTAAACGAAGCATTCAAAAAGGAATCGATATCAGGCCACGGCATCAGCCCCGGATAATACTCGATTTGGATTGCATCACCAGTCAGCATGCGAAGGCCGTCAACGATGCTCATCACATGATCAGGCGTGGTATAGGCGCTCCCTCCGCCGCAGATAACCGGCTTCGCTGCATGGGGTCCAATAACCGCGATAGTTTGTACGGTTTCCGCCTCGAAGGGTAAGAGATTATCCTCATTTTTAAGCAATACGATTCCATTGCGTGCAATGTCGAGTGCAACGGCGGCGGTTTCAGGATCATCCTCTGGTATCGATGAGTCGAGCTGTTCATGATCGAACCATCCAAAGCAGAGCCCCAGCCGCACCAGGCGCCTGATTTTGTCGTCAATCACCTTCTCAGCAACACGGCCGTCCTTTACCGCGGGTAACAGATACTCACGGTTAAGCCATTCGGCTCTGGGCATTTCCAGATCGAGGCCGTTATTGGCGGCATCAACTGCACTGTAGGTCGATATCCAGTCGGACATCACGACACCATCAAATTTCCACTCCATTTTCAGAATTTCATTGAGAAGCTCATTATTTCCCGAGCAATGAATACCGTTTACAAGATTATACGCAGACATTACGCACCCGCACCCGGCCTCCTCCACAGCGGACTTGAACGCGGGAAGATAGATTTCATGCAAGGTTCGCTCATCGACATCAGAGCTGACATTGTGCCGATCATAATCCTGGAAATTGAGCGCATAATGTTTGACCGTTGCGCTTACTCCCTGACTTTGCACACCCTGTATGTAGGGCACCACCATCGATGACGACAAAAAGGGATCTTCACCAAGATATTCGAAATTACGTCCGCAGAAAGCGGCGCGGTATATATTAACGCCGGGGGCAAGCAGTATATGGATACCGCGTGCACGACAGTCGCGGCCCAACGCCCAGCCCATCTTGCCGATCAATTCACGATCCCAGGTCGCAGCAGCACAAATCAGTGCGGGATAGGCGGTCGATGTCTCGGTCCACCAGTGCACCCCCACCGGTCCATCAGACATCTTGAATGCCGGAATGCCTGCCTTTTCATTGCATTGCGTGTTTTTGCCTTCACCGCCGAGAAGATCGATTTTTTCCTCAAGCGAAAGCTTGCTCAGAATTGTTTCGATACGGGAATCAATTTCATCCGACGGCGCTGTAAACCGGTCGTTTGCACTATACATCATACCAGGCCCTTCCACATGCCGGAGAATATAAATCTCCGAACCCTATGCGTTTTTCTTTTGCAATCGAGGAGCAGTAATCTCTTCGAGTAACTTTTGATAACGGAAATAGAGCAACAAATCTGTTGTCACCATTATCAGGTTAAATACATACAACCAGATAACCCAGTCAAATGAGTTGACCAGCTTATGAATTATCCCGTTAATATACCCGAAACCGACAGCAGCAATAAAAACCCAGCTCTTTCCCCGGACCTCTTTTGTCCGAAGCGCCTTGAATATCGAAATCGGCCAGCTGATACCAAAACAGATTAACATCAGTACTTCAAAAATGTGCATAGAAATTCCCGGCAAAATATTTACACCTCCGGACACCGCAAACTGCATATTTACTAATGCGACTGTGTTTTTCATTTTGACGGCCCATCATATTTTTCTTCCTTTCTCAATTGTGGAAACCGGACAAGGTCAATAATTAGAATAAAAGAAATATTTATAGTGCTTAACAGCTACATTTATCGTTTTGGAGTGAATATGGTATCTTAAAATACGTTTCAGGCGAGGCCTGAATCCTCGTCGTTTTAAATTTCCAAACCAAATCGATCCTGTTTCGAAGCTTAAAAATCTCATTGCATGCCTTTTCCCCTGAACTATTTTAAACCTTTCAAAATTTTTTATCGAGTGTTTTGGAACATAAAACTGTCATTTAATGCCTCTGAAACACCCTGCTCGTAACCCGGTTTACATTCTTTGCATTCACTCCAGCGGCCTGCGATTTTGCGATTATTACCGGAAACCGATCGAAATCATTTATTTTTACTATACATTAATTTATACTATAACTCAGTACTGTCCAAAATAAATTGAAATATCGAAAATAACTGACATTGCAGTCAATATAGCCCGATTTTTTTATCGTAATTGAATCGAAGTTTACGTTATACAATTATTTTGATTGTTGAACGCCGATGACGCTAATTTGGCT
>WJLZ01000046.1 GCA_014728215.1 Chitinivibrionales bacterium | reverse complement strand
TCGCTAGGTCTCCCTGCGGAACTGGTGTTAGCCGGTCAGACGCCGAATTACCACTACACATTTTTGTATAATCATGTCGGTTTTTATTTTGGCACTCATCCGGAAGAACTTGCTGAAGTACGCATTTCATCTGATAATGACTGGTATAGGTATCATGGAGCGCTCGAAATCGGTACGACTCTGTCTGATTTCCTGGCAGGCTATTCGCCCGACAGGATTATTGAAGATCAGGAAATAGACTGGGATTTACGCGATACGTTGTTTAAAAAAAGAAAAGGCAGGCCGGGTCTGCATTATATCAATCTCAGTCAGGAAAAGTTAAGGATATTTTTCAGAGATGATGTAATTGTCTCTATGTATTTCTATTGACCATGCGGTTTGTTGGAACGCTGAGTATTAGTGCAATATGGTTATGTACCGCCGGTAGAGTTCGAAAAAGCATATTAAGATGAGGTTGAAGCTCGAGCTGAAGTGGCTGGACTCACATTAGACAGTCTCCGGGATACCCGGGGCGGTTCAAAGTCTGATCAATACAGACTTTGAGCCGAGTATTTTGATCTCGCGTGCTTTTCGAAATGAAACTAAACGTTATCATTTCATCGCGGTAGAAAATGTTTCGTATATCATTATGTATCCCAAGACTTTGGAGTTTGATGGAGAATTATGAAAAAAAGACAAACAACCGCATTGTTTATAACGAGCTTAGTACCATTTGTAGTAGGCAACGGCTTGTTACCTCATCTCCCAGTTTATGCCCGTACATTTGGCGCTTCGTCATTCGCATCAGGTTATTATGTTGCCATTGCCTTTACAGCCACGGCTATAGGATCAATTATCGCAGGAAAACTATCGGATCTTCTTGATAGAAGAAAAGTATTGCTCTGGTTTTCTACAGGCTGCATGGTTCCACTAATCTACTTGATGGGAATGGCAACAAGCTTTTCGCAGCTGGCCGTACTAACAGGCCTTGTTTGGTTTTTCGGAGGAGCTGCGATTTCCTTAGTAGCGATTTTAGTGGGATTGTCTGCAGATACACCAAAAAGAGGAAGATCATTTGGAATAGTTGGTATAACTGTTCCCGCGGGCACCTTAATTGGCGGCATCGTAATAGGGCCGATTATTGACCATTCTGGGTATGGCACCATGTTTTTGGTTCTTTCATGCTTTTCGTTGCTATCCCCCATTGCTATATTGTTGCTTCACGATAAATCCACGAATCGATCTGAAACCCACGTTGCAGTTCAACACTCGGACAAAAGGGTACGCAGATTATTCATTCTTGTACTCTTCGCTCAGCTGATCGCCATGATCGCGAATGGAAGTGGTCACCTTGGCCGATCTTTGTCCATGGATATGCTGGAATATAGTTCAACGTCAATCTCAACTACTGCAATAGCTGCCGGGCTAATCGCTCTGCCAATACCATTTTTATTAGGATACCTATCCGATAAGTTTGGTAGAAAGAAGGTCTTGCTATCCGCATATCTTTCCGGCGCGCTATCGTTGATCTTGTTCGCTGTATCTGTGCGGATTTGGCATTTTTGGATAGGAGCATCTTTCTTAGCAGTTCTTGGGGTGAGCCTCAGTATCGGACCCGCTCTGATGACAGACATTTTCCCGAAAAAAAATATTGGGAGCGCTATCTCGCTTTTTCAAGGATTTAGCTGGATCGGGAGCATTGTCGGATCTGCTGGGTTTGGGTACGTTTTTCAGCGGTGCGGATTACAGAATGGTTTTCTGATTGGGACAGTGTTTCCGATAGCCAGCGCGAGCATTTTGCTGCTTACCTTCAATCCACAAAAAACACGGTATCGAAACTCTTTGTAATGTTTGAACCGACACAGACGATAGCTAAGTGGTAACAAGAAAATCAATCGAGCCAAACTCAACGACTAGGCACCTGGTTTTCCGCGTGACTAATCGGGTTGCTGGCTAAATAAACTCTTAAATTCAGCACTAAAAACCAGCATGTGTATTATGTCGTTGAAACTACCATTTATAAAAGCGTGGTCCTTTCGCCGTCCCTCTTCGACAAAGCCCATTTTTTTATAACAGCATATGGCCGCCGCGTTTCGATCACGTACATTGAGCTCAACTTTATGAAGCTCCAGCTCGGAAAATACAGTCTTGAGGATCAATCCTACCGCTTCACTTCCGTATCCTTTGCTTCTGTCCTGCCTCTTGCCAATCACTACGCTCAAAATGGCATTCTTATCAACCAGATCAATCGATGTTAGGTCAATTCCCCCTATGTATAGGTCCGTTCCCTTGCTGGCAATTGCATAAAACAAAGCATCTTCCGGAGGGTTCTCTATTATTCCCCGAAGTCGTTCCTCAATTACCTGATATTCCTGTGATTCTCGGAATTTCCTACCCATCCATTTCGTCGTTTCGTCATCATTCCACCACTCATATATTGATCTTGCGTCATCCAGTTTATATGATCTCAGATTGACCGATTTACCTGTAATAGTTTTCATACGTTATGTTGTACCAAGAGTACGTAATTAACCATGATATCGCCGTCAGACTGGCTCGTATCCAAAATTTCTGTCCGGTCGTAGGTATCGAAGGAATTGATTTGCTTAAGTTTCATTATAGCCATGCTTGTAATGAGAAATCGCCGATTCTGAATAGTATTCCTTCCCCAAAACGGCGTCTTGCTGAAACACCTTTAGATGCTCATCGGGTATTTCTGGTATCCAGTACTGCTTTGACGAGATTGCCGGCATTCTTGGGTGTCCCTTCGTCGGCAAATCAGCGACCATTATCTCAGTATACAACCCAAACTCGCGAGCGCTAACGGGAATCCCGTCATCTCCAACAAGCTGGCTGTGGCCGAGGAAAAATCGTATCGAACGC
>WJLZ01000045.1 GCA_014728215.1 Chitinivibrionales bacterium | reverse complement strand
CTCTGAGGCAGGCGGGGGTGTAAACTGGATCAGTTACGTGATTGTGGTAATCACCAGTGTTGCAGGTATGACAACAACAGTATACTGGTGGAATTATGCAGATCAATATCAATAATATGCTCGGGCACACTGCGCAATGCCTTTGGCACTCGCCCCTATATTTTCTCTTTCCCTTCACAAATTGCAGTCTCACCAGAGGAAGAAGTTACGCGGTCACATTCCATTCAGCATCGCACCATTTTCCGTGTCTGCGAATCCCCCATTCTTTCGAGCGTATCCATCACCTCCTGAAAATCCATAACAGCTTTCCGGAAAAGCTTGCTTCATGCGAACACTTTATAGTATCTTGTTCCAACAGATCACACCACAGACTACCGGCAATAATTTATTTGTTATTTTTTAATATACTACAGAGGAATGTCATGAAGATTCCTGCATGGCTTTTTTTCTTTTTTTCTCTGATGTGGATTTCGATATATGCCGAAAACAGTGCACAAGCCGCTCTGTCTTTATGAAAATATCGAATACAGGCCCGAACTGGAAACGCTCATTCCGGCCAGGAACCACACCGTTTTGCCGGCCATTACCACACGTTTAGCACAGGAACCGGGAAACGAAGTAAATTCGAAAGTCGAAATTCGAAAGGCAGACGCAGACTGTTCCATATCTCAACTCGTCATCTTTCTCGTTGTCTCAAATCCCTCATTAAAAAGCTAATCCGGCAATCTTCAATCCCCACCTTGACTCCCCCACCATAATTTCCTATTTTGGAAGTATGGCACAAGAAAAATTAAAACTCCATGCCTATCCGAAGCTGATCAGTCCCCGTCTGATTATGGGATTTTCGGGATGGATGAACGGCGGAGAAGTATCATTGGGAACAATCGATTATCTGGTTAAAAAATTCAAGGCCCAGAAACTTGCCGATATCGATCCAAGCGGCTTTTATCTCTACAGTTTTCCCGGTTCCATGGAGCTCACCGCCCTGTTCCGTCCCCATACGGCTATACGTGAAGGCATTGTTGAAGAGTATTCACCGCCGGCCAATTCATTCTATTTCGACCAGGGTAACGATCTTATCTATTTTTCCGGTAAGGAACCGAATCTTGCCTGGGAAGAATATGGCGATGCGGTTTTTTCGCTCTGTAAATACTATGCGGTCGACCAAATCTGTTTTATCGGAAGCGTATCCGGGCTTACCCCTCACTCCCGGGAACCCCGTATAACCTTTTCCTGTTCCGATGAAAACACTCGGGAGAATCTTCTGGAGCATGGGCTAAAACCGAGCGATTACGAGGGGCCTGCAAGTATTGTCTCCTATCTAACCTTCAGGGCCAGGCAGGAAAATATCAGCTTGACTGTTTTAGTTGCCGAAATTCCGGCATACATCAAAGGATTCAATCCACGGTGTATCGAAACGATGACCCGTTTGATCGGCAATTTATACGAGCTTCATTTTGTGGTCGGCGATCTTCACGGCGCCGTTGAAGCCTTCGACAGCAAAATCAAAGAAACACTGGAAAAGGAAGCTGAATTCGCGGAAAAAGTCAAACAACTCGAACAACAATACGACAGTGAAGCTTTTGATCGTGAAATGACCGATCTGGAATCCTGGTTCAGGGAGCGCGGATTCCAGTTTGAATGAGGCACCGGAAAGATTGAGGGTAAGAAAAAGAGACAAAAGCCAACGAGAACGATTACGACAAATGAGAGAAGAATTATTCCCGAAAATTAAAAAAGGAGGTATGCAGCCTCTTAAACTGCCGCACCCTCCACTTTATGAATATTTTTAATATTCTTATTCTTTTCCGACAACTTCTTTCAGCGAAATTTCGAAATTCAGATTTTTTCCTGCCAGTGGATGGTTGCCGTCGAGAGTGACGGTGTTGTCCGACATATCGGTGATTCTCACAACAAAGGGATTACCGTTTTTATCCTGAGCCTGCAGGCGTTGTCCTAGCTCGGGCTCGAGATTTTCAGGTAATACACTCCGGGTGGTTTCGATAACAGCATCGCTGTTATAAGGGCCATAGGCATTTTCAGAAGAAACTGAAACAGTCTTTGTTTCCCCTTCTTCCATATCAACAACGGCCTGTTCAAACCCGGGAATTATTTTATGTTCACCAATTGTAAACTCAAGCAGGTTGTCCTCATTGTTCTGATCAAAAACAGTACCATCTTCAAGCTTGCCGGTGTACTGGACCTTTACCGTATCACCTTCTTTTGCTTTCGACATATTGGACTCCTTTCTGCGTTTTCAGGCGTTTGCACCTGGTTAATTAATGGATTCCAGATTTTATATTGCAGATAGTTTAATACCACTCAGTGCAAGTTTCAGATTGATCAGCCCGATTTCTGAATGTTGATTTCACGTATTCTGAAACTGGACATTTATGCTTGAATCAGTGTCGGCGTTTACCTGATGTCCAACGGCCGCGTTACGCTTGAAAATGGCCATCTCTTGCACAATTTGTCCCTGCAGGCGACTAACCGTAGAGCTTTAATATAAATGGTGCAGCACAGATGGTCAAAAAGGCAACATCTATCAATGCGACAATGTTTTAAGATTTCAAATGCATATACATATATATGCCGCTTTTTCCCGCCGGGAAGGAAAATTTCACGGCGGCAACAGCGCAAATAACCGGACAAAAGCGATGCCGCCCATATATCCACCGGGAATTGACTCCCGAACAGATTGTCCCGTTTGATAATGACCCCGAACTGGAGCAATTTTGACCTGCCTGCAACTCGTGGAAATCTCTGGACATGTCAATCGGATAGCGTCATTACCTGCATGATGATATCCTGCCGGATTAGAATAAGGTGATTTACATTTTAAAAGAAGCTCATTTCGCAGGATTAAAAATGCAGCAACATTCTGGACCGGGACTAATCCCAAAAGGCCGGAGTGCCATATAACTGTTTACTGCACCAATGGAAGAATCACCGCAACCCTGTACGACACCGACGGCGCCTGGCTCCTTGAAACACAGCCGTCAGGAGAAATCACGGCAGTCCAGATCGACCCTTCAGGCGATGAAGAAGAATTCGAGCAGGATCAACCTGGCGGGCTTGCAAAATCAGCAGCGTCATCCTCAGACAGTGCTCTATCTTTTATCGATGTTATCGTTTTTTATTCTTCGGAATACCGTGCATCGTTTTCATCTGCCGATGCGCTTGACGATGAGATTAATTTCAGGATCGAAGAATCAAACTTTATCTTCGAAAACAGCCGCATAAAAATCGCCTTTCGTCTGGTACACCATGAGGAGCTCGCCTTGACTGATAACATTCAGAGTGCTGTTGATGTCCGTGCAGATGCCGATGTCACCCGCCTTCGGGACCAGTACGGCGCCGATCTGGTGACATTCTGGACTATTGGTGGAAAAGGAGGTACAGCGCATACGTATACCGGTGAAGAGCGTTCTGCATTCAGTACCATGACCAAGAGCAATATCCAGTCGAAATTTAAGTTCACCCATGAAACCGGCCATAATCTCGGCGCAAAGCATGACCGTGTCGTGTATGACAGGATAGGAACCTACCAGGATAACTATAATTACGGCCTCTGCCGGCATGATTACCGCTCGGTTATGGCATATAGTAATTGTACCGGCGGCAGTTGCCCGCGGGTACCCTATTTTACCAATCCCTATGTCACGGTTAACAACGAACGGTTCGGTATTCCGCTCGGTGAGGCGGATCCGGCGCACAATGCCAGACGGTTGAACGATACCCGTGCTGTTGTCGAAGGATTCCGGGATATTGCCTATGAAGGCCACTGGGTGCTGAGTGTGGTTGACGGTGATGGTGACGGCCCGTATCTTTCCGGCGAAACCGTTGAAATAACAGCATCAGCAGCACCGGACAGCATGGTTTTTGACCAGTGGGCCGGCGATATCGCCGCAATCGATAATCCGAACAGCCCCTCCACAACGGTAAATATGCCCGCTCATAACTGTGCACTGTATGCACTGTACAGTTATGGAAATTATGTCTCGACAGTTGACAAGAATGTCAAAGCTGCAAATTCCCTGAGTATAGCAGGTATATCCTCCCGGAGAGTATCGATACATGTGGCTGAACCGGGCAGCTACCGCGTTTCACTTTATTCCATAGACGGCAGAGCTGTTGGTGCTGTCTCGGAACAATTTGCTGCGGGAAAGCATATGATCGACTTCGATGACGCCGGTATCGGTTCCTCAATTTACTTTGCTGCAATACAGGGAAAAGGGAAAAAGGCCGTTCAGAAGCTTGTGCCACTTCGGTAAAGATCATTCATGCTGTTAAAACGCAGGCTGGCGCGAATAGTTTCCTGAAATTCTTTGTAGATCCGGAATAATCACCTCCGGATACCTTTCTCCCCTGCCCTATTGCACGTATTCAATCGAATCTGATATATTATATCAGGTTATCGACCACAAGCCCTCTTGCAATATTCTAACCGGAGGATTCATGCAATGCTGAAAAATATTCCCGATCCCAAAATCAACTCCGATACCTGGATTGCGCCCAATGCCGTAGTAATGGGTAATGTTGCGATTGCCCGGGGAGCGAGTGTCTGGTACGGATGCATTATCAGGGGTGATGAACCCGGAGAGGCGATCAGTATCGGTGAAGATACCAATATCCAGGATGGCTCGATCGTGCACATTGACAAGAACACATCATGCCGGATCGGGGCACGGGTAACCGTGGGTCACCGGGCGATAATTCATGCCGCCACGGTCGCCGATGACTGCCTGATCGGCATGGGAGCAATGGTTTTGACCGGGGCATCGGTCGGAAGCGGTTCGATTGTTGCTGCAGGTGCAGTAGTAACCGAAGGAATGCAGGTGCCGGAGAATTCACTGGTAGCCGGCGTACCGGCAAAAGTAAAGCGAACGACTACCGATGACGACCGCAAACGAATCGAAGAGTCCTGGAAAGCGTATATATGGATGACCGGGCTTCACCGGGATAAGCAGCAGAGATAGAACGCTGATGACACATTGAATAACTGCAGCTATCTCCTGAGGATTCCCGGCAACAACTCTATTTGGGCCCCGGTCCGGCTGATATAATACCCGGAGGGGATACAATCGGTGATCGCGGGAACAAAGGAG